>JANXZD010000378.1 GCA_025355705.1 Bacteroidota bacterium
AGAGGATCACTTCACGACCGTCATCATCCATACGCACGACCTTTACTTTACCGGAAATAATCACAAAAAGAGCGGCTCCCGTTTCTTCTTCCAACAGGATGATACTTCCTTTTTTATATTTTTTTCGGATACCAAGTGCAGCAATATGTTGAAGATCTTTATCGCTCAGTTCAGTGAAAATTGGAACATTACGCAGTACATCCACTTCTTCAGACATTGGGGACCACCATCATAATTAGGTTAGAATCAAACGCTATTAAACTGGCTAAATATAGAGTGTGTTGTGATGAAAGTCAAGATTGAGATAAAAACAAAAAAACCGTAAAAAAGAGATCGCAGTCCAAACGACCTATTGCTATTTTTGAAAACAATAAATGGTTTTATTTTCTGCGGCAATAAAAATTGAGTTTTGCCAAACAAGAGGAGTGGTCTTAATGCGGCTTTCAAGACCATATTTCCACAAAACGCTTCCATCTTCCAACGAAAGTGCATACACATTCTTATCTAATGATGCAATAATAACAGCATTTGATGATATAACCGGGGTAGTATTAATTGCACTCTTTGATTGAAATTTCCATCGTAGTATTCCGTCGGACAGAGAGTACGCTGATAGTGACCCATCGAGAGAGGGGATGTAAAGAATCCCATTACAAACGGAAGGTGTTGACATTATTTTATTACCAACAAATATTTTCCGTTCAAGCGCTCCTGAAACCGCGTTCAGTATATACACATTGGAATCGCGAGAAGCAGCAATAAGTTTTCCATTTTGCGCAGTCAAACCTGCAAAGAGAGCATTGCCGGTAGTAAACTTCCACTGCAACTCACCATTCTTTTTATTCAGTCCATAAATATTCCCCTCTGAGTTTGCACAAAACACAAGATCGTCCAATGCACATGCCGAAGCATAGATTGGCGCTTTCGCATCAAATTTCCAGATTGATTCACCATATTGTGCTTTAAAACAATAAAAAGTTCCGTCCATCCCGCCGACGAACAAAAGATCGTCACTCGTAAACGGAGAAGAAACTACACCGCCGATATTCTTTGACCATTGGACATCTCCTCTGTCGGTATTAAATGATATCAGGTTTTCATTCCCTGATTCTAAGCCAACAATGATATTTTTTCTGTAGGCCACAGGAGAAGAAGAAATTGGAGAAAAATTTTTATTATAACTGATCCGCTTTCCGGTCTCAACATCAATAGCGTGGAGTTCACCTTGCAGCGTCCCAATGATCAATGTTTTATTGACGATAATGGGAGCACCGTTTCCAAACCCTGCCGAGGCATCGTACTCCCAAACAATTTTTAACGGAAAAGAAAATATGGATGAATCAGAAAATTCTCTGGCAGCATTCCTGCCAAGCATGGGAATATCAGTTGAAGATTGATTCATGTCCAATCGTAACTTTAAAGCTGACCCGCAACCTGTTAACAAAAAAACAATTGTAACGATTACGAGGAGCCATCCATAATTGTTGACATTGCAAACTGCTCTTTGGCGAAATAATTTTTTCTTCATGTCAAGTTTTAAAGATTGCTTCGGTTTCTTTGCTCTCTCGCAATGACTATATTTTTTTTGAGTACCGTCATCAAAAATCCCATCCGAAGAAAAATTGATAGAATAATCCAGTTTGGAAATTATTAAAATCGTCGATGATTCGCTTCCCAACATCATACCGTAACACCAAAAAACCGCCGATATTCCATCGCAGACCAGTGCCAATGCTTCCGATCGTCGATCGATATTTATTATCCCACGCTGCACCGGCATCAAAAAATGCTGCGGCACGAAACGAACCTAATCCAAAATTTGCAAATGGAAATTTTATGGCAAGCTGATCAACGAACGGAAACCGAAATTCATGGCTCATAATCCATAATTTATTTCCTCGAATCGACCATCGGGGCCACCCGCGTAAATCCCAACTTCCACCCATGAAAAATCGACGCGCCTCTTTTCCTTCATTCATCATCAGCGTAAAGCGTGAAGCAAGGGCAGACCGTTCACTTGTTCGATTATAAACTCTATAATCTACAAGAGCAGTATAATAACCGACATTTCCGTATTGGACATCCTGAGTATATGCAAGTGTTGCCAAGAATCGAGTGCCGTCGATGGGTCCCGTCTGCATCCATAGCGAGTTGTCGTGAACAAACGTGAGAGAGTTCGAAAGGATCAACGCTTTCCGTGGTCGTAAATTGATATAATTATCCTTATCTGAATTACTGAAGCTGATCGTACTTTCAATGCGTTGGAATTTTGATAACGGATAACTCAAAACAAAATATCCGCCGAAATTCCTCTCATAGTAGAAGAGATCGGGATCGGTAAGATCGTACCGCCGTCCTGAGAAATGGAATATGCCCGTCGCATAATTCAACCGCTGGCCGAGTGAAACACGCGTCACAGCAAGATTGAAACTTTCTAAAAATTCATCCGATGATTGAGCATTATTATAGAGGAGGAAATAATATTGATCATTTCCAAGAACATCGCTGATAGCCAGCGCTGCGCCGCCAGATGTTCCGAACACCGGATCAGTTGATACCTGGCTTTGCGCAATATCCAATGAATATTCACCCTGATATTGTTCGAATGTAGTTGTTGAATCCGCCGTAATTTTTTTGGGTTGCCATGCAGCAACCTGATCAGTCAACATAAATTGCCGATGAATCGATGAAGAATCAATCAAGGCGGAAACATTCTTCAGGGTATAGATCTTAAAACTATAATTTTCGAATCCTGAAAAGATGATCTCATTCGCGTCGGTCCACCGCGGATCAAAAGCCGCATTGGTAAAGTGAGAAATCTTTTTCATTGAAGAATTATTTTGTCCAATCTGTTCCGTTGGGATTGTCCAGATATTTTGTGCACCGTCACAATTTGATGTGAATGAAAGATGCTTCCCGTCCAAAGAGAATGCCGGAGAATAATAATTCTCCATTCCACGCGTGATCGCTGAGATTGATCGTGAATTCACATCGATCTGAAAAAGATTATAAATATCCGTTCGATCGTATTCGGTTCTATCCGAACTAAAGATGATCTTCGATCCATCAGGAGACCACACCGGGTCGCGGTCATCATATGAATCATTCGTTAATCGGGTCAATTCTTCTCGCGGCAGATCATAAACATATAGATCCATCCTCCCAGATTTATCATCCGCGGCAAATGTAATTTTTTTGCCGTCGGGCGACCAACCCGGAGAGGCATAGACAACAAGATTTGGAAATTGAAATGTCCGCTTGAGCGTATTTTCTTTTACATCATACAGATGAAGAGCATCGGTCTCACCTTTCTTTGTAATAAATGCGAGTATCCCATCCTTTGAGATATCCATATCACTTTGGAAAACATGAAACGATTCGAATTCATCGTTCTTTTCACCTTGAACGACCAATTCCGGTTCACGTTCTTCCTCGGTTTTTGCTTCAAGATTCACTTTATAGATCGAGGTGTATCCGGTAACATTACCGATAAAATATATTTCTCGCTTCTCTCCATTTCGATAATATACCGGTTTCGTATTGAACCCTTTTTTTACCACAGTCTTCGATACTTGACTTGCAAAATCACTCGACGCCAACACCGGATAATATTTCTTTTTGAATGCGTACAGCCACTCGTCATCAAATTCTTTATAGTCTTTTCCAATAGTTGCTTTCATCACTTCACTGAACGAAGTACTTCGCCAAAAATTTTCCATCAACAGCATAATCTTCTCTTCGCCGAAACGATCTTCGATATATTTTAGAATATATTGTCCCTGTTTATACATCAGAAATGTTCCGTAGATCGTCTCCATGTTTTGAAGCGGGACAAGATAATTGTTCAATACGGCATCACGTATCAACATTTCGGATTGATCATCTGCAGTTGTTGACCACACTTCCGCAAGCCCTTCCGTAAACCACAATGGAGGCATTCGATCTTGAGGCAACCGATGATCAACCAGAACGCGGGCAATCTTACTATGCATAAATACATGTACAAGTTCGTGGCGGATGACATGACGGAACCGTGAAAGAGAACCATCTGCCGGAATAACAACACGACCTTTCATAAATTCGAAAAAACCACCTACACCTTCCGGAATGAATCCGCCGGTTGTATTGGTCTGTTCAAAATGCAAATGTGAAGAATAGAATATTAATGGGATTCGATTGTTGACCGAATGGTTAAATTTACTTTCGAGTTGTTTGTATGCTTCTTCAGCAAAAAATGCTCCTTGCTGTGCAAGCTCTTTCATTTCCGGGTAATAGTAGATGTCGAAATGTTGAGTGCGGAGAATCTGCCAATCGAAATCTGTGTATTGAACTTTGTTGTGCCCAAAGTAAGAGAATTGGGCAGAAAGAGGAAGTGTGAAGAGAATAATGACAATTATATTGACAACTAATCGTTTCATAGATGAATTTCATTTCTTCTAGAAACTACACTTTGGCGGGGAAAGTTGCAACTATACAATTAGCGACTATTACGTTCTAATCATAAATTAAAATTTTGGATTTTGTTATCGGAAATACTTGAATATTGCTCTCATCATAAATAATTCCCTTCCCTATTTGATTTTTTATTGAAAGGGTATCCTTTTTGATTACAATCGTTATTGAATCGGAAACCAAATATATAGCAAGCGCTTCATTTATTTTTTGGAGTGAGTCTACAATTTTTGAGTCAGTAAATGGATGCCAATAGCCTAAAGGGAAAGTTTTTTGAACAGGGGCAGAGTAAGTAGGACCAATGCTTTCGATGTCAATGATCTTGGTTGCAGTTCTTTCAGTTGTATTAATATATTCGCGAACAATATAATTGCTAATTATTTTAATTGTTTGATTACCATCATTAATAATTTCATAAGATAGTTTGCAATTACCATCTTTATCTCGGGAAAAATCAATAGGGTTAATATATAAACTGTAGTCAGAATAAAAACTGCTAATCAATGGGAATTGCTTATACTTTTGCAGAAAATTAAATCCATTCTCGAGAACCAGATACAAACCATACATAAGAAAAATAAGTTTAGTTGATTTTGGAAATGTTTTCCATAACCATTTCTTAAAACTGTCAAAAGGGGAAAGGTGCTCTTCGAAAAGAGATTCGTTTTGATTGACGGTTTTAGCTTTAGATTTTAATTTTTTAGACACGGGGTAAGATAACACTGAACATACAAATATCCAACAAACTACAGAAAGTTATAAATGATCTATCTTGTTCCCAAACTGAGTTTGGGAACGCTAATTCCGTAAAATTCTATTTCACAACAATCCGTTCCCAACGGGACGTTGGGAACGAGACTTTGAATTCTCTGTGTCTTTGTGTCTCTGTGGTAAAAGAACTACTTCACTTTTCCCAGTTCTTCTTTTAAGAAGTCAATCTTCTTTACCGGACTTGGATCGACACCGTTCAACATTGCCAAATAGAAACTCACCCAATCTGCAAGATACAACAACGAAAATGTGCGGGTCAAAAGCGATTTCCCTTCACTATATACTTCCGTAATTCCATCCGCTAGCCCGCCGATAATTCCTTTGGTAACATCCATTCGTAACTGGATCCGTTTGTAATCTTCCCTGTCACGAAGAATTACAACATGGATGTTCTTCATAATATCTTTCAGCACTTCCCAGCCAACAATTTCGTTATGGTTCAATTCCGGAAAAACATGACCGAACGCAAGTGTCTTCGCATTTTCGGCGATCTGTCCGCGCCAACGCGTGTTCACCGTATCGAACTTATCCGCACCGGAATAGATGAGCGGAAGTTTTCCGTGCAATGTCTTTGCAAGATTCAGCGCAAGATTATCCATTGAATCATGATTGGAATATCGAGCAGAAAGTGTGTTCAACAACGCAAGTGTTTCTTTGATCTCTTTTTTTTGATTTTTAATAAATCCAAGTTTACTCAACGCGATCAATGTCGGGAAGAACGAATATCCAAGCGCTGCACGCGGCGGAAGACCTCCCGGAATTTTGATGTACGGATGTTTATATTTTTTTGCAATCTTCTCTACTTCACCGCCGGAAGTGATACAGAAGATCGATGCTTTGCGCTTAATAGCATCTTTGTAGGCGGCAACCGTTTCTTCCGTATTGCCGGAATAACTGGAGATGATGACCAATGTATTCTTTCCGACAAATTCTGCAAAATAATAATGGCGATTGACGATCACCGGCACTTCACATTTATGGGCAAGATATGCGCGCAGAAGATCTCCGCCGATCGCCGAACCACCGAGTCCGGTAATGACAATATTTTTTACTTTTGTAATATTGAGCTTCATGTTCGCAGCTTCACCGATTGCCACCGCTTCAGTCGCTTGTTTAGGGAAATTAAGAATAAGATTTCTCATTCCTTTGGGATCGTATTGTTTAATGAGTTCATTCATAGATAGTTTTAATCGTTTAGTGTTGTGAGTATAAAAAAATTCTTTGTCGTCATTCTGACTCTGACCAAAACAAAGAGAAAGCGGAAGAATCTGCTGGTGACGTTGAGGAAGAATCATTTTCTGCCAACCGCACAGACCAGATTCTTCGTTCCGATAAGAACCATCGGAACTCAGAATGATAAAACGTTAATGGTTATTTTTTGAATATGTTCTTCTTATTCCAGCAGCAGATCCGGAACCATCGTGTGGAGATTCACTTTAAGAAAATCTTTCACGTCATTCTCAGTTTTCATTTCCAAAACTCTACGAGCAATTTCTTCCGCTTCGGAATACGAAACTGAACGAATAATCTTTTTGATCTCCGGAAGGATATGAGGATTCATACTGAATTCGTCCAATCCTAATCCAAGTAGTAACAACAGTGCAACAGGATCACCTGCCATTTCTCCGCACATGCTTACCGGCTTTCCGGCTCGGTGTCCCTCTTTAATGATATGGTGGATCGTTTTTATCACTGCAGGATGAAATTCTTGGTACAATTCAGCAACAACTTCATTTCCTCTATCAACTGCCAATAGATATTGGATAAGATCGTTTGTTCCGATGCTTAAAAAGTCAACCTCTTGAGCAATATCTCCGGCAATTACTGCTGCCGCAGGAATCTCGATCATCGCTCCAATTTTTATATTCTCATCAAAAGGAATCGTTTTCTCTCGTAATTCCTTCTTCGCCCGTTCAAGAAGTTCTTTTGTCCGGCGGATCTCTTTTAATCCGGAGATCATCGGAAGCATGATCCACACTTCGCCAAACGCACTTGCACGAAGCATTGCTCGAAGCTGTGTTAAAAATACTTCCGGTCGATCCAATAATACACGAATTCCGCGCCAGCCTAAGAACGGATTCTCTTCGTTCGTGGGATTGGAAACAACTTTATCACCGCCAATATCAAGCGTTCTCATCACAACTTTATACGGTGCAGATTTTTCAACGATCGATCTGTATTCAGAATATTGTTCTTCTTCGCTCGGATAATTCTCGGTTCGAAGAAATAATCCTTCCGTGCGGTACAATCCAATTCCGTGTGAGCCTTTTGTGTGCACATTTTCCGCTTCTTCACTGAATTCAATATTGCAGGACAACTGTACAATCTTCCCATCTAGAGTCTGCGCTGTCAGTTCGCGGATCTCTTTTAATGAAGTCTCAAAATATTCGTGTTCTTCATTCCGCTCTTTGCAACGAATCAGTGTCTCTTCATTTGGATGGAGTATAACATTTCCAGTATACCCATCGACAACAATCGTATCACCGGCTTGAACAAGTTTGGTCACTTCTTTCAATCCAACAACTGAAGGGATATTGAGCGACCGTGAAAGCAACGCTGCATGCGAGGTTGTCCCTCCCATATCTGTTGCGTATGCCAATACCGCATTCCTGCTGAAGAGTACGGTATCTGCAGGCGTAAGAATTTCTGAGACGACGATCGAATTGGGTTCAAAGCGGGAGATGAGTTTTTCCTGTTGAATGTTCCTGATGATCCGATTCTTGACATCTTCAACATCGTGCGCTCGCTCGCGCATATATTCATCGGAAGAGTTCATCATCATCTGCTGATATTTCGAGATCTCTCGATGAACAGCATATTCTGCGCTCTTCAATTCTTTCCTGATCCGCAATCGGATAGAATCGAACAACACGACATCCAGCAGGATCATAATCTGCGCTTCGAAGATCTTCGCTTTCTGACTGCCCACCTTTTGTTCGGTCAATTGCAGCACTTTTTGTAGTTCTTTTTCCGACCGCTCAATGGAATGTTGCAGCCGGTCAATTTCGTTCGCAACTTCATCTTCAGAGATCGATTTGTCTTCAACACGCGGCGCTTGTTTAGCAAAAACATATGCTTTACCGATCACGATACCGGGTGACGCAGGAATTCCATGAAGCACTATTTCTTTTATTGTTTCCAATTATCTTTTACCCCTTATCGAACCACAACTACATTTCATCGAATCCGCGTTCAAACAAACCTACTACCGTTTGCATTGCCTGCTCTTCATCGTCTCCTTCAAATTTCAGCTGCAATGATGACCCTTGTTCTGCAGCAAGCGTCATCACTCCAATGATACTTTTTCCGTTGATCTCAAATCCATCTTTATAAATAAAAAATTCGGATTTAAACTGTGCTGCAATTTTTACCAGTGCGGCAGCCGGCCGCGTATGTAATCCAGCTCTATTTCTTATCGTTACTTCTTTTTCAATCATTTCAGAATTGTCGGTTCAAAACCATATTGGAAAACCAGAACAACATTTCTCGCGCTGGCGTATCGCGCAATTTTTCTAACTGGAGATTCGCCTGACGAATATCCTTATCTATTGATTGTTTAGCAAGTTCAATAATTCCGCATCGCTCATAGATATCTTTAACCACAGGAATGTTCTTCATTGACGTTCCTTTGTTCTTGATGATCGATTGGATCAATTTTTTATCTTTTCCCTGGGCGCGTTCAGCAGCGCGGATCAATAGGAAAGTTTTTTTTCCTTCGATGATATCTCCGCCGATCTTTTTACCGAATTCTTTTTCATCTGCTATAATATCAAGCAGATCATCTTGAATTTGGAATGCTCGACCAATATATGTTCCGAATGACCGCAGTGCGCGAATCTCCCGTTCAGTTCCACCACCGATCAATGCACCAATTTCGGAAGAAACGGAGAATAATTTGCCGGTTTTTTTTGCGATCATTAAGAGATAGTCATCGATCGAAACATCGTGGAGCATCTCATATTCTTTGTCGTATGCCTGACCTTCGCATACTTCAACAACACCTTCGGTAAACACATCGGCAACCTGGGCTATCGCTTTAGATTTTGTCCGTAATAGTTCACGATACGCAAGTGCAACAAGTTCATCGCCGACAAGGATCGCGATATTGCTATCCCACCGGACGTGAACTGTGGCTCTGCCGCGACGGGATTCTGCATTATCCATGATATCATCATGCACAAGAGTGAAATTATGAAGTACTTCGATTGCGACCGCGGCGTTCAGTGCTTCGTTCATCGATCCTCCAACAGCTTCACAAGAAAGAACAATCAAAAGAGGGCGTATACGTTTTCCGCTCGCTGAAAGAACGTATTTCATCGGTTCATAAAGCGACACCGGTTCCTTCTTATGAATACAGGAATGGATTTTTTGATCAATCAGCGATTTATATTTATGGTATTTTTTTTCGTATGATTTCATTGTCTTATCTACTGCCGCAATTTTTTCGGTTGTAATAATTTCGTGCTTTGCAATTCTTGGACCGACGAGACACCGACCAAGAACATCGCACCTTTACATTCCAATATTATTTGTTCAATTTTTCGACGAAGTTCTCTTTTGCCGCCGTTCATTAATGACTTCAACATCGGACGTGCAGACGCTGACATATCAGCACCAAGGGCAATCGATTTTGCACACTCAACTCCGTTCGAAATCCCTCCGGAAGAAACTATTCGTAGATCCGGCAAATCTTTTTTCAATCGAACAATTTCCTGCAATGCATCGGTAGTTCGTATTCCCCAATCCCAAAAATGGTTCCAATCTACATCTTTATGATCGCTGCGCCGAAGAATTTCAACACCTGCCCAACTTGTTCCTCCCGCACCTGCAACATCAATATATCGAACACCAACATTTGTCAACCGTTTTGCAACATCAAATGAAATTCCTGCACCAATTTCTTTTACAACAACGGGAATGGATAGTGCTTTCACAAGTCTTTCAATTCCAATCAACACTCCACGAAAGTTTGTATTCCCTTCCGGCTGTAAAAATTCCTGTAATGGATTAAGATGAACTGCAAACGCATCCGCACCGATAAGATCAACAAGTTTTTGTATTGATGAAATATCTTTTAATGTTGCAACTTCTGCCGCACCGATATTTCCGATCAATGGAATTGACGGTGCAGATTTTCGTGCTATGGAAAATGACCTGTGATATGCTGTGTTCTCTATTGCCTGACGCTGACTGCCAACACCCATTGCAAGATGATATTCTTCGCACACCTCTGCCAGCTGCTGGTTGATCTTTTCCGCTTCCGGATAGCCGCCGGTCATACACGAGATTAAGAACGGGAACGATAGCTTTTTATTGAGAAATGTGGTTGAAGTATCAATCTCCGAAAGATTTATTTCCGGTAGTGCGTTGTGTATAAATTCCCATTCCTCAAATCCGGATGTTTTCATCTTGAACGAAACATCCTTCTTCACCGTTAGTTCAACGTGATCTCGCTTTCGGGAAGTTGTCGTTCGTCGTTTCATCAAAAAATAATACCCAAATAATCAGGAATATGCAAGAAAGAGAAATGAATAAATCTTTTGTAATAGCAGAAGATGAAAAACCACTATGGAGTAGAACGTGAGCGGAAATATTCCACAGGACGAAGTGCGAGAACAGCGCTGACCAATCCTTTGAATACGATTTCTCCGAAAATTATGGAAGCAACCTCACGATTGGTAAACACACCGGCAAACGCGATCATATTAAACAACAGACTATCAAGGGGAATGCTGACGCTGTTGCTTTTGAAGACCCGCATTCCCCATGTATTGTCGATAAAATGATGATAAATTTCAGTATCGGCAGTTTCCGCAAGAACAATAGCGATCAATGAAGCGGTGACGATCCTCCATTGAACACCACCGGCAATTGTAACAACAAGATTGAGAACAGCTGCGATTGCAATCATTTTATAGACATTATTTCGTCCTA
This sequence comes from Bacteroidota bacterium, assembly GCA_025355705.1. Lineage (GTDB taxonomy): Bacteria > Bacteroidota > Ignavibacteria > UBA10030 > UBA8401 > UBA8401. The sequence goes on from JANXZD010000378.1 coordinate 11,158, forward strand.
ACGATTGATGAACGCGATCTCTTGCAGTGAAAGTTATACCAAAAATGAACGTCGCTATGGAAACTTGTCCGAAAACAGGAAAATAAATGAACCACGTTGCAGTATAGTTAGCAGCTAAAGTTGCAGCAATGTAGATAATGGCGAAGAGCATAAAATAAAATCCCCGCAGTAAGCGGGGCATTTTGTTGTCGGAAAGATGGCGCGTAACGCGCC
>JANXZD010000497.1 GCA_025355705.1 Bacteroidota bacterium
GTTTCAAAGTGTTCACCGAAAATGTGAAGAAAGGGGGAGTGGTTGCAGGCTTTGTAGTACCAGGCGGTGCAAGTTATACTCGAAATCAAATGGACAATCTTGTTGATTTTACCAAATCCCTAGGAGTTGGCGGTCTTGCATATATCAAATTGACTGAAAAAGGAATTGACTCGGCAATTGAAAAATTTTTAGGAAATGATATCTGTCAACAAATCTGCAAAAAAGCAGGAGCAAAAGTTGGAGACAATGTTTTGATCGTATCCGATGCTTGGCAGAAAACATATTCGACACTTGGCGTGCTTCGACTTGAAATAGCAAAGCGATTGAATCTGATCGATGAGAATAAATGGAATCTGCATTGGGTTGTCGATTTTCCGATGTTTGATTATTCAGAGGAAGATAAACGGTACGTTGCCATGCATCATCCGTTTACAGCACCAAAACCTGAAGATTTATATTTACTTGATTCAGAACCAACGAAAGCTCGCGCCCGAGCATATGATCTTGTGATGAATGGAAACGAAGTTGCTGGAGGAAGTATCCGGATATATGATTCTGCTATGCAAAGCAAAGTATTTGGCTTGCTTGGTATCGGTCCGGAAGAAGCAAAGATGAAATTTGGCTTTATGCTCGATGCATTCAAATACGGAGCACCTCCGCATGGCGGAATTGCTTTTGGTTTTGATCGTCTTGCAATGTTATTTGCCGGCGTAAAGTCTATTCGTGATGTGATCGCATTTCCAAAAACATCGAGCGGTGTTTCGTTGATGGATGAGAATCCATCCGAAGTGGATAAAAAACAATTGGACGAATTGCATATTAAGTTGAAATAAAATTCATGAAACAAAAAATTCGTATTGCTTCAGGACAAGGATTTTGGGGCGATCTTCAACAGGCTCCGATCGATCAGGTTCGTAAAGGGCAGATCGATTATATGATGCTTGATTATCTTGCTGAAGTGACGATGTCAATTATGCAAAAGCAAAAATTGAAAGATCCAAAACTTGGCTATGCAAAAGATTTGGTCCAATTATTTGAAGCGATCCTTCCGGATGTTGTTCAAAAAGGAATTAAGATTATTACCAACGGTGGCGGAGTTAATCCGTTGGCGTGTCGAGATGCGATTTTTGTTGTTGCCAAAAAACTTAATATCAAAAATTTAAAAATTGGTGTTGTCTATGGTGATGATATCCTTTTGAACATCGACGACCTTGCTTCGAAGGGAATACATCTGGATAATATGGAAACAGGAGAAAAACTATCTTCCGTACGAAATCATGTTATCAGTGCTAATGTTTATTTTGGGGCTCAGCCAATTGTTGAAGCATTACAGCAAGGCGCACAAATTATTATCACCGGAAGAACGACTGATACCGGTTTAACGCTTGCACCGATGATGTATGAGTTTGATTGGAAGTGGGATGACTGGAATAGGATTGCAGCCGGGACGGTTGCAGGGCATATTCTTGAATGTGGTGGGCAATCAAGTGGCGGAAATTTTACCGGTGATTGGAGAAATGTCCCCGATCTGGCAACTATTGGATTTCCAATTGCCGAAGCATTTCCCGACGGGAAATTTATTATCACCAAACATGAAAATACCGGCGGGCTTGTTTCTAGTGCCACAGTGAAAGAACAATTGTTATATGAGATCGGTAATCCTAAAAATTACATCACTCCTGATTGTATAGCTGACTTTACCACTATACGTTTGACTGATATTGGAGCAAACAATGTTGAAGTAAAAGGTATTGAAGGAAAACCCGCGACAGATTCCTATAAAGTTTCGATGGCATATTTTGATGGGTACACTGCATTTTCTACGTTAACATATGCTTGGCCTGACGCGTTGGATAAAGCCAAAAAAGCTGATGAAATTCTTCGGGCGCGGTTGAAAAATCTCAATGTACAGTTTGACGAAATACGAACTGAATTTTTAGGATATGATTCTTCTTTTGGTCCGCTTGCTCAGCACCCTGAAATGTTGAATGAAGTTGTGTTGAGAGTTGGCGTTCGAGGAAAAGATAAGAATGAAATCGAACGATTCAGTCGTGAAATTGCGCCGCTTATTC
>JANXZD010000511.1 GCA_025355705.1 Bacteroidota bacterium
TCATTTTTATGCCGTAGATATCTTTTACCAAATCGGATAATGTTACAGTGTATTTGGTGTTTGGCAGCATTGTTGTGTTGGGCGTAAAAATGATCTGGCTTGGTGAATCATAAGAACCGCTGTTGTAATAGCTAAATGTTCCTGTGAGTGCGGGAGAAATGGAGAAACCATTTTTTACGCTTGTCAGATCAATATATGTATTAAAGTTCATTTGAATAGTTTTGCTTGTAGAGACATAGATTTCCCCATTGCTCGGATAGGAATTTTGAAGCGTAACCGGTGCAGTCCTGAATGAGAATGTAAAACGATGACCAAGTTTTATTCCGTCTTTATCTTTTGCCGTACTATCCACTGTAACAGTGATCAATGTGTCGGATAGGAACGGTCCTCCCGTATAGATTGAAATATAGTTTTCCTCTCCCCACAAGAAAACCTTGTTTATCGTTGGAGTCACGCTGATCGCCGCTTCTGTTGATTGCCGTTCCATTCTGCGAGGGAACTTCAATGAGATTCCGTGATAATCAAGAGGCTGCACATTGATATCGCCGTGGATAGGAGTTGTCTGAATTCCTGATTGTGATGTATACGATTGTACAGTTTTGAATTTGAATTTCAATGGGAAACGCAATGCTTTCCCTGATGAATCTTTAGCACCGGTTCCAATCGTGACGACATATGTTGAATCGACAAAGGCATCTTTTTGAGAGAGAGTATACGTCATCGATTTTATCTTACTGAATGTTGTGATCGTTGCCCCAAGATCGAAACCGGATGACGGATCTGAATATTTTGAGTCGGTGTACAATATGTTGTATGGTGCGGTCGTATAATAACCCCAAGTGAACACTCCTTCGCTTCCCGGAAAAGTCGAGAATGCTTTTTCGACGCTCTCTCTATCCATCGGCTGATTGAATAATATCGATACAGTGATCCTTCCATACCGCCAATCGTACACAATTTCTTCCTGATCATTCGGATAATGACCATCGATCTCATCAGGAATAGTTGAGAGTTTGATCTCTCCCAGATAGACGATGTTACCGCCGTTCAATTGAAGGCTCGTTTTTTTGACCGTGCGATAATTCGCCGTTCGTATGGTCACATCATAATTTCCGCTGCGAAGATCGCGAAATGTGAACGATCCATCTGCGGAATTTATTTCCTGCGAATCGATCACCGTAATCTGGCTGACATAGACTTTCGCTTTGCTCGTAACAGGAAAGACTTTACCCAGAAGATCGGCATGAAGAAGATCGTTGGTATATTCTTTCGGGATCCGTTCTTCGATGATCGTTTCTTTGCAGCCGAAGAGAAGGAGAGTAGTAAAGGTGAGACAACGCAGGAACGTTTTCATTGTAACTTCCTCCATAAGTCGTTGAGGATACAGTACAAATTTAACGATGTGCAAAATTATAAACAATAGATAGAAATGAGGATTATTTTCAGAGGAGATAGAAATAAAGATAGAATACTCTTTATTCTCGTTTTCTTTCCTTTACTATAAAAGAAAGCAGTACCATTGAAAAGAAAGCAATTACTGCACCCGATCCAAATGCCGCGGTTCCGCCAAATGTATTGTAGATAATTCCGAAGCCAATGCTGGCAGGGAGAGCAGCAATACCGATTGCGAAGTTAAACAATCCGAATGCGCTTCCTCGCAGATTTGCCGGAACGACATCGGCAACGAACGCTTTCTGCGCGCCTTCGGTAAATGCGTAATACACAGCATACAATGCGAAAAGGATAAACGATCCTGCAATTTGCCAGCTGCCGGGAAGATGATCGAGCAGTGCAAATCCAACATACACCAGAGAGTAAATTCCCCATCCTAAATTGATCGACAGTTTTCTTCCAATGCGGTCAGAAAGAGAACCGAGCGGAGTAGAAAAAATAACTTTTATAATATGAAAGAACGACCAGATGACCGGAAGGAAGAGAACATTTGCAATTTGTATTTGTGTCTGCGGATCTTCGAATTGGGAGATGATCGCATCGAATAACGGAATCGATACAATGACCGAATGTAGAGCTGTACTATTCTGCAAAGTTTCCTGAAGCCGAAAGAGCAAAAATGCATCGGACGAATTACCAAGGGTGAAAAGTGCAGAGATAAAAAGATACTGCTTGAAATTTTTATCGAATGCTCGAAGTGTAAAAGAAAATCCACTGCCAGTCGCCATTCCTTTAGTATTTTCTTTCACAAAAAGGATTAGCGTAATCACTGCCAGTGCACCAGGAATAATTGCCAGCAGAAATGTTGTCCGAAGGATTAACGAAAGATCGCTGAAATTGAACACGAGAATCAATACCGCAAGCGTACCAATGCAAAGAAACGGACCGATGACAGCACCGGAATGGTCCATTGCTCTGTGAAAGCCGAACGCTTTTCCCCGAATATTTTCGTTCACCGATGATGCAATAAGAGCATCGCGCGGTGACGTGCGGATCCCCTTTCCAACACGATCCATTGTTCGGATCAAGACGATCTGCCATGCATCAGCAACAATACCTGTCAGCGGACGGATGAGCGAAGAGATTGTGTATCCGACAACCACAATCGTTTTTCGCTTCCCCAATTTATCGGACATAATACCGCTGAACAGTTTTAATATTGATGCCGTTGTTTCTGCAACACCTTCGATGATTCCAAGGAGGATTGCTCCCGAGCCAAGTGTGGCGATAAAAAGTGGAAGGAGCGGATAGATCATTTCCGTTGCCGCATCGGTCAATAAACTGACAATGCCAAGAACAATAATATTACGGGGAATGGAGTTTTTTTTCATGCGGGCGATGTCTCTGATGTCCGGAATTGTTTAAGCGGTTACCGTTTTTTACTCATCTTCAATACTTCTTTTATATGCTTACCCAATTTTTTTTCGCGCGCCTTGCGCTCTTGCTGTTTGGTCACGCTGCTTTTTGATTCGATGAATTCTGCTTCCTTCTTTAATTTCAAAAAGCTTTCGTATCGTCCGGGATCCAAGTCTCCGTTTTCAATTGCTGATTGAACAGCACAGCCCGGTTCGTGTTCGTGTGTACAGTCTGTAAATTTGCATTGAAGACCAAGTTCTGCAATATCTGGAAATGTTTCTTCAACGCTGTTGCCGGCTTCCCATAATCCAATCTCACGCAAACCGGGAGTATCGATCACACACCCACCGCTTTCCAGCGGGATCAATTCGCGGTGCGTTGTCGTATGTTTTCCTCTCGAATCATCTTCGCGGACTTCCTGTGTTGTGACGACGGTCCCAGGTGGAGGTCGTTCATCGCG
>JANXZD010000516.1 GCA_025355705.1 Bacteroidota bacterium
CGTGGCTCAAGTATCAAGCCATTGCCGGAAGATTGTGGGGAAGGACCGGATATTATCAAACGGGAGGCGCATTCGGTTTCCGTGATCAACTGCAGGATAGTCAGATATTTTTGCCGATTGATTCTTTGTACACAAAAAAACAGATTTTGCTTCACGCGCGTCATCAATTTAAGGAGGGACAAGTGTATCATTGGTGGCATCCTCTTTCCGAAGTCGGTTTGCCAACGGATATGACGGATGATCTTTTATGGCTTCCATTTGTAGTCAACGCGTATATTGAGGAGACCAATGATTTTTCACTCCTTGAAGAAAAAGAACCGTTTATTGATGATGCTAATGGGGCAACAGTTTATGACCATTGTGTGAGAGCAATTGAAAAAGTCTATACGAGGATGAGCAAGCGAGGTTTACCGCTTATCGGTGCCGGAGATTGGAACGATGGTTTAAGCGCAGTTGGTTTGAAATGGAGTGGTGAATCAATTTGGCTTGGACAATTTTTACATACTGTTCTTCTCAATTTTATACCGCTTGCAGAAAAAAGATCCGACCCAACTCTCGTTGAACGATTTCGTGTTCGGGCAATGAAATTGCGAGATGCAATTAATAGTGAAGGATGGGATGGTGAGTATTATTACGGTGCAACAAAGGATAATGGAGAAAAATTAGGAAGTAAAACCTGTGTTGAAGGAAAAGTATGGTTGAATACTCAAACATGGTCAGTTATCGGAGACGTAGCCGATACTCATCGCGCGAATCAGGTAATGGATGTCGTTGAAAAAAAATTAGAATATAAGGCAGGAACCGTGCTTGTCTATCCTGGTTACAAAACTCCGGATACAGAAGTAGGATATTTGACCAGATATGCTGCCGGAATGAGGGAAAATGGCGGAACCTATACTCATGCAGCTACATGGTCAATTATTGCACATGCAAAGTTGAAACGAGCTGAGGCAGCGTTTCGTTCGTTCTCAAAAATTAACCCGATTGTTCGTGGTGCTAAACCGGACGAATATATTGCAGAGCCATATATCACTCCCGGAAATATTGACGGACCTGATTCTCGTTTTTATGGTCGCGGTGGTTGGACGTGGTATACCGGTTCAGCGGTATGGTTATTTAAAGCGGGAACGGAATGGATCCTTGGAATTCGTGCGACTCGCGAAGGATTGCTTGTAGATCCGTGTATTCCAAAAAAGTGGAAAGGATTTTCAATGAAAAGAATTTTTCGCGGGACAACGTATAATATTATCGTAAAGAACCCAAAAAAAATTTCCAGCTCTGTTAAGAAAGTGATGATTGACGGAAATGAATTTGATTTTAAGTGTGGAAAATGTGTTCTTCCGCTTCTTGACAATAAGAGCGAGCACACCATTGAAGTATTCCTTGGTAAATAATAATGAAAATAAATTTCTATTTCGTAATTCTCTATTCTTCTTTCGTTTTTGCTCAATCTAAACCAGATGTCGTAATATTTGATGAGGATGATGCAGTCGGTGACGGATTCTATGATGCTTCGTGGGGAAATGCAACTGCGCCAAGCACACTTACGCTTGCCGGAGGAAGTGCCGATAAACTAAAGATTGAAACATCACAGCATTATTCAGGAAATCATAGCGGACTGGTTCAATGGCAGTCCGTGAGCGGTGGTGATTGGAAAATATTTATTTCGAGTCCCAATTGGGCTGCACATGATGCCAGCGGATATGACAGTTTGATTTTATATGTCAATGCTCAGAATGCTATTGCCGCAAGTGATCTTCCAAAACTTGGTTTAGAAAGTACGACAAACAAACTTTCAACATTATTTTCGCTTGGTAATGCTCTGATTTCTGGAATTGATGGTGATGTGAATTCATGGCAGCGAGTTAGTATTCCATTAACATTGTTCCAGCCATTCAATCAATTTGATCCTGCACATTTGAAGGATATAAATTTCAACCAAAATGGAACGGATAATACTTCACATACATTATGGTTTGACAATGTGCGAATTATTTCAAAAGCTGCAGTTGTACTAGATTCGACATTCCCAAGCTCGCCCAAAAAAATCGTTGCTCGGGTTGGCGATAAAACGATGACACTTCATTGGAATAAAAACCCTGAACAAAATATTTCCGGATATAATGTCTTTAGATCTTCATCAAAGATAGGTCCTTTTACCAAAATGAATGCAACAGTTCTGTCAACGCAAAGTTATTCTGATGTCAATGTTGTCAATGACCAATCATATTATTTTTTTGTGAGGGCGATAAATTCAACACAGCAAGAAAGTATTGGATCGGATACGGTTGTTGTAACACCAAAATTATTTGCAACAGACAATGATTTTCTGGAATATATCCAACAGACATCATTTGATTATTTTTGGTATGAAGCAAATCCTTCAACCGGTTTAATTAAGGATAGAAGTACAAAAGATTCACCGGCCAGTATCGCAGCTGTTGGTTTTGGATTAACGGCAATTGGAATCGGAGTCGATCATGGTTTTATCACCCGCGCTGAGGGTCGGGATAGGACTTTAACGACGATCAAAACATTTTGGAATGGTACACAAGGAACAGCGCCGATCGGTATTATCGGTTACAAGGGATGGTTCTATCATTTTCTTGATATGAATACTGCAACTCGAGCATGGACTTGCGAACTATCTTCTATCGATACAGGCCTGTTACTCGCTGGAATGTTATATTCCAAACAATATTTCAATGGAGCTGATTCTTCGGAAACTCAAATCCGTGCTTTAACAGATTCTATTGTTGCTCGCGTTGACTGGGGCTGGATGAGAAATTCAGGATTATCGCTTACGATGGGTTGGAATCCTGAGACCAATTTTATTGGAAACAGATGGATCGGATACAACGAAGCAATGATCCTTTATATTATCGGAATTGGTGCGCAGGTAAATCCCCTTCCTTCGGTTTCATGGAATGAATGGACAAAAGGATATCAATGGTTCTTCAGTTCTCGATTAGGTGACTACTTTGTAAATTTTCCGCCGTTAT
>JANXZD010000490.1 GCA_025355705.1 Bacteroidota bacterium
GTTTGATCTTGAGGTAGAGTGTTTTTTGGGTGATACCGAGAGCATTAGCAGTTCTACTTCTGGAAAAATTAAATTTTTTAAGGCTTTGTTCAATATGTATTCGTTCTAACTCCTCCATCGTAAGCACTGATGAGTCTTCTCGCTCCGGTAATTTTGTGTTGGATGTTATCTTGTTTTGTGTCAGAATAAAATCCGCAGCAGTGATCAGATCGTCGTGAGAAAGAAGCATTGCACCTTCAATGGCATGCTCTAATTCACGGATATTGCCGGGCCAATCATAAGAAAGCAGTGCCTGAAAAGCATCGCTGTGAATTTTTTTAGCAGTTTTTCCTTTCATTTTTCTTTTCAAGAAATATTCAACTAACAGTGGGATATCTTCTTTACGATCTTTTAAAGGAGGAATCCTTAACGTCACCACGTTCAAGCGATACAGAAGGTCTTCACGGAATCTTCCGGCTTGAACTTCCGTTTGAAGATCTTTATTTGTCGCAGAGATAATCCGAACATCAACTTGCATCGAAGTCGTGCCTCCAACACGTCGGAATTCTCCCGTCTCAAGAAATCGAAGTAATTTTGGCTGAACGATTGGACTAATATCTCCAACCTCATCTAAAAACAATGAGCCGCCGTTTGCCACTTCAACAAGTCCTTGTTTCATTTGATGAGCATTCGTAAACGACCCTTTTTCGTGCCCGAATAATTCACTTTCGAGCAAGTTATCGGGAAGCGATGCGCAGTTCACGATAACGAACGGACGTTCTTTCCGCAAACTTTCCGAATGCACAAGATGTGCAATCAGTTCTTTTCCAGAACCGCTTGCACCATGAATGTGAACAATAGAATCGCTCGACGCAATCTTCTTGGCGGTAGCAAGAAGTGATTCCATTGCTGGGCTGCGTGCAATGATTTCTTTTTCTCCCGATTTACGCGAGAGCTCATATTTCATCAGCTCATTGTCGATCGCCAAACGACGATGGTCTAACGCGCGTTGCACCGTTGCAAGAAGTTCGTCTCGATTATACGGCTTCCCCACAAAATCATATGCGCCGAGTTTTGTCGCCTCAATGGCAGTCTTTACGTCGGCATAATTAGAGAGCATGATGACATGCGTTGTGGGATGATGCTCGTTGATGAATTTCAATACTTCCATTCCATCCACACGGGGCATTTTCACATCCAGAAGTACGACATCGAACGGACGCTGCTGTAACGCATTGATCGCAGCAACACCATCTTCGGCTGTATGTACTTCGAATTTTTTTTGTTCGGAAAGTTCTTCTTTCAGAAGGAAACAAACACTTGGTTCATCATCAACAATAAGAATAGTACTATTGCGAACCATTGGTTGTGCCTTTACTTCGGAAAATTAAATCGGGGATGACTATTCTGCAGAAAGCACGCGCTCAATTGTTGTAAGCAGATCTACCAGGTCGTACGGTTTGCTGACAAAATCTTCAGCTCCCAGTTTTTTTGATTCAATGGCATTTTTCAGATCGGCAAAACCGGTAAGCATGATAACTTTGGTATCCGTTTTTTTCTCTTTGATAAACTTCAATACTTCAAATCCATCCACGCGTGGCATTTTAATATCGAGAAGAACAAGATGAAAAGATTTTTGTTCGAGAATAGAAATTGCTTCGTCGCCGTCGGCAGCAGAAACTACAGAATATCCTTCGCCTTGTAGTTCACTACTGAGAACATTGCGAAGTGCATCTTCATCATCTACAACAAGTATATTAAAAGGTTGTGCCATAAGTTTCCCCAAATAGAGTTTAGATATTGTTTTCAACAAACAATAACGAGAAATAATAGCCAAACGCCGTTAAAAAATCAACAACAAAGTTATTATAAGTCTCAAAATCTTGCTCATTCTGCAATCTTCTTGTATCTTACGTTATATATGGATATAAAAGCTTACGCAAAAATTAATCTAGGACTCTATATCATCGGCAAAAGACCGGACAGTTTCCATAATATTGAGACTATTTTTTACCATATAAACCTTTTTGATGAACTTCATCTTACTGCGGCAAATCATATTTCCATTTCATGCAGCAACCCCTTCATACCAACCGATAGTAATAATTTGTGTTGGAAAGCAGTAGAATTACTCCAAAATGAACTTGGAATTACCAATGGAGTGAATATAGCAATTCACAAAAACATACCAACCGGCGCAGGATTAGGCGGAGGAAGCAGTGATGCGGCAGCAATTTTATGCAATGTGCCAAAATTGTGGAATATCAATCCACAACCTTCTCTTCTGGAAAAATTGGCATTGAAACTTGGTTCCGATGTCCCCTTTTTTCTTCTAAACTCATCAGCATATGCGGAAGGTCGCGGGGAGCTACTGCAAGAGATTGTGCTGTCGTTACCGTATTGGATCGTATTGATCAATCCACAAATTCATGTTTCTACACCGTGGGCATATAAGGTATTATCGGAAAAAAGAAACGGGGTGTTCCCCATTCGACAACGAATGTTTGACCAATTCTCTCATTCTCCAATCCAAACGATTGTAAACGCTAAAAATGATTTTGAAGATATCGTCTTCAAACAATTTCCTGCAATTAAAAAGATCAAAGATCAGCTGTCAGAATTTGGATCAGTAGTATCATTAATGTCCGGAAGCGGTTCATCAGTGTTTGGATTATTTGAGAATGAACATTCGGCGCAATCGGCAGTAGAATATTTCCAGAAAGAACATTTTGTTCATCTCACAGAACCGTTTTTCAGTCCGCAGCCTCAATGAAAATATTTTTCTTTTTTATATTGTCATCGGTACAATGTCTGCTCTTTGCACAGAAGATCGATTCTCTCTCCGTAAAGAAAGATTCTGTTTCTATCATCTCCAAAGATTCCGTGATACGAGTAACTCCGATTCCTGAGCTTGGCTCGATTGAACCATTTGGAGATTCCTCTATGATCATTTCACACAAAGAAATAACGTTCAAAGAGTATCGATCGTTATATGATATTATCGCTACGCAGCCGGGTATTTTTTTGCGTGATCTTGCAAGTCCGGGTCAGCAAAATCAAATAATATCCGGGGGTCTTGATGATAAGAATATTGCGGTCATGGTTGATGGAATCCCGTACAATGATTATTACACGGGAAGTTACAACCTATGGAATATACCTGTTGATGCAATTGAACGTGTTGAATTTATTTCTGGACCGGGTGCAATCTTTTACGACGGGAAATCAGCCGGAGGGGTGATTAACATCGTTACGAAAAATTTTAACAATAATAGAGCCATTACTCATCTTCGGTACAGTCAAGGAGTTTCCGGATATACTCATACGGACGCAATGTTCGCACAGAATATTGCGAATGGTATGAATCTTACTTTTGCTCTTGCTCACTACGGTTTTGGATCAAATAAAGAAAACCAAAAATACCGCGGCCGGTTCATTAATTCCAATGACGATTCATGGAATATTAGATCAAAACTACGATACAATTTAACAGATTGGTTCGATCTTTCATTGACATATTTCTATAATAAAACGTGGACCGGATTACATGGCGGAGTCAATTATTATACTACCACAAGCTTATTTGATGGTTTAGAAGCATCCGTTGAGAATTTCGAAACCTATGAAAAATTGTATTCAAATAATTATAATCTTACTGCAGCATTTTATCCTTTTGCCGATTCAACATTTCTTACAACTATTTCTGTCTATTCCTCAGACAAGCTGCGTGAATACAGAAACGAAGAAAATCGAACATATTTTGTCACAGACAGTATTTTCAAAAAAAGGGATTTTTCAACGTCTGCAAAGGGGGTGAAACTAAACTTTGTTTCGCAATATTCCGATATTCGATTTTTGGGCTATGCAGATTTGGCGCGAATTCAAACAAACAACATCATCACAGCAGGATTAAAAAGTGAACTGTTCCGAACTTCATTGTTCGTCATATCACCTTTTGTAACGATCAAAGATTTCCAGAACCAATTTGTGCTCAATGCCGGGGTCGAAGGAAATCTGCACATCATTTCAGCATTTTCAATATTCGGTGGAATCACCCAAAATATCATCAATGACAGACCTTCGGCAGGAACAGTTCTTGCAACAAGTTCAAATTCTGCATTTTTTATTACTTCCCAAAGAACTCAAGAATCGTACTCATTAATGGAGGCAGGCGCAAGATTTTCTCGTCCATCTCTATTTTCTCTTGAGGTTTCCTACAAAAAAACTGTGCAGAAAAATCCGATCCTCATGGATACTGTTTCCGCAACAGGCTCGGCATTTGATTATAATTATTTCTATCCAGGTCAAAATTCTTTTGATGCTATCACTGCCTCTGTTCATTGTATGTGGAATGGTTTTCATATTCAAGGAGTTGCGAACTATTTAAAACAGCCGAAAATCACAAGAAATAATAGCCCGCTGACATTATATCCTGAAATTACGATGAATGGTTCTTTGTATTATCAAGGACTACTTGCAAACGGACATCTGGATATTAAATTCGGTTTCCGCGGGAACTTCTATTCAAAACAAACGGGAATGAAACCGTATGATGAGTTTGGGGTTTGGATCCCCGCTGCAATTACCACCTACGGACCAAGCGGCACCATAGATTTTTTTGCCGTGGGGAAGATTGGTGATGCGTATGTTCATCTGATCTGGGAAAATTTGAGCGGAGCACAATACTGGCTGGCTCCGGTCTATCCAATGTATGATCGGAACATTCGCTTCGGCGTGTCGTGGGAATTCTTAGATTGACAACTATCTACAAAATGGATGGTATTGCGAAGAAGCGTAGCGACCGAAGTAATCTTTTTCAACCAAGAAAAAAACAAGATTGCTTCGCCAAAGAACGGCTCGCAATGACAATAATTAATATTTATTGAAATAGTTTAGAATATTTATTGTATTAACTCACTGACCGTTACAAACACAAATCCACGTTTTCGCAACCGTTCGATGATCTCCGGTAATGCCTCGGCTGTATGCCAGCCTCGTTTATTCATATGCATCACTATAATTGAACCATTCTTGGTCTTTACAGATACATAATCAATCAATTTTTGTTTCGTTGCAGACGTATCCGGATCACCGGAAGGAAGATCGAATTGAACAGTTGTCATACCGAAAGACGCAGCACAACGGACAATGGTATCATTAATTTCACCGTAGGGAGCGCGAAAGAGTTTCGGTGTCTTTCCGGTCAGTGTAAAAATTACGTTCTGCGTCAATTGGAATTCTTCCTTCACCCGATTCAGTGATATTTTGGGAAGATGAGGATGAATGAACGAATGATTTCCGATCTCAAAAATGGATTGTCGCGAAAGAAATCCTATTTCCTTTGCATGTTCGATTGCCCATTTTCCTGAAATGAATAATGTTGCAGGCGTATGTGTTCTCATTAACACACCAATAACGGCAGAGTCGTATTTGCTTTTGT
>JANXZD010000523.1 GCA_025355705.1 Bacteroidota bacterium
AAAACGATTCCGTCAGCTGATGGACAGCGATGAAATCAAAAACATTTTTCTTGCCGGCAATGACCAGATCGGATTGTTCAACACCATCCATTGTATTGAGAATGAAATTGGTTGAACTCATCGGCGTATAATTAAACGTCAGCCCAAGAGATTTGAAGTTGTTATTATCGGTAACGGAATTCCATCCGTTGACGACATGAACAGTAGCGGTGAAATTACTCGCAACGGGATATGCCAACCGAATACCCGTGTGATAATATGGAACAGCCCAAGCAAACAACAACGAGCGGTTGTAATTCCAATTATCCTTGGATTCAATAACTTCATATCCCATGTGGGTAACAAATTTTCCAACATCAACAGTTAACCCACCTCCAATAGGAAGAACGGCTGTCAAATATCCTTGTTGAAGAAACGGTAGAGTTGTACTTCCGACCCCGGTTTGCACGACATCGTTCGCCGTTCCAAAATCAGCGTCAATGCGGAAACCGACAGGATCATTCTTTTTTTGCAGAACAATCTCCGCTAAACTTAGCGAGAATTGATTTTCTGCGATATCGAAATTGCGCAGTTTGTTTATACGGCTTGCCGGTTGATTGAAATTCTTGGAGTAATACACGTCGACAAATCCTGAAACGGCTACCTGTGATGTGGTTGCCTGTCCAGACAATTTTCCGGTAACAAACATGCAAAGCACAAATGTTATAGTGAGTATAATTTTCATTTTTCTCTTTTTCTGTGAATAGATCTTGCAACGGTCGTTGATGTCATTTACTCTGCAATTCATCTAATGCAAGATTCAATTTTAACACGTTCACACGCGGATCACCAAATGACTGTAATTGCGGACATTGCGTGAAATCTTCCACCATTTTTTTTAATGAAGATAGTTGCGCCGGATTGAAACTGCGTGCTTTTGCAATACGCTCAATCTGTAATTGTGCTGCTTCCGGAGAAATATGCGGGTCAACCCCGCTGGCAGACGCAAACAGCATATCTTTTGGAACGATGATTGCTGCAGAAAGATTATTTTGTAATTTAAATTGAGCAGAACGTGCTTTTGCTGAATCCTGCATTCGTTTATCGGTCGGACCCCAGTTGGTTCCGCAGGAAGGTGCCGGATTGTAATCAATAGCCGAAGGACGCGGATGAAAATATTTATCGCTGATAAATCTCTGTCCGATAAGTTCCGAGCCGATAATTGCTCCGTTCTTTTCGATCATGCTTCCTTTTGCCTGATACGGAAACACCGCAAGCGAAAGCAGCGTCATAGCGACCGGATAAATAATTCCGGTGAACACCGTCATAACAAATAACATGCGTAATGCCGGGAGAATGCTCGTTTTCATATTAACCTCAATGCTACAATAATGATGTCAATCAGTTTAATGCCGATAAATGGAATGATGATGCCGCCGATTCCGTAGATGAGCAAGTTCCTTTGCAGAACCGAATTTGCACCCACTGCGCGATATTTAACACCGCGCAAAGCTAGTGGAATTAACGCAACAATAATAAGCGCGTTGAATATCACGGCGCTGAGTATTGCGCTTTGCGGTGATGCAAGGTTCATAATGTTCAACGCAGAAAGTGGTCCTGCCGAAAAAGAGGAAGTCGCGTACAGCGTACCGACCATTGCGGGAATAATGGCGAAATATTTCGCAACGTCATTGGCGATGCTGAATGTTGTCAGCGCGCCTCGCGTCATCAGTAATTGTTTTCCGGTTTCAACGACCTCGATCAGTTTTGTCGGATTGGAATCGAGATCGACCATGTTGCCCGCTTCGCGTGCCGCTTGTGTTCCGCTGTTCATTGCAATACCAACATCTGCCTGCGCGAGTGCGGGCGCATCATTCGTTCCGTCGCCGATCATTCCAACAAGTTTTCCGTTTGCCTGCTCATCGCGGATTCGTTTCAATTTATCTTCAGGCCGTGCTTCAGCGATAAAATCATCAACGCCTGCTTCTGCGGCAATCGCAGCAGCGGTCAGCGGATTATCGCCGGTGATCATGACTGTCTTAATTCCCATCTGACGCAGCTGCGCAAATCGTTCTTTGATTCCCCCCTTCACAACATCTTTCAATTGAATAACACCAAGCACTTCTTTATTTTCGGCAACCACAAGGGGCGTAGATCCTCTTCGGGCAATATCATCAACAACCATTTGAACTTCTTTTGGAAAAACACCTCTTTGTTCGGTAACGAATTTTTTGATCGCATCAGCAGAACCTTTGCGGATGGAACGTTCGATCATTTTTCCATCCTTTGGAAAATTGACACCGCTCATTCGTGTGTGTGCTGAGAACGGAATAAAATGTCC
>JANXZD010000048.1 GCA_025355705.1 Bacteroidota bacterium
TGCTTGCGTGAAACGGAAAATATTATCGATGAACAATAGAACGTCTTTTCCTTCATCATCACGGAAATATTCCGCAATTGATAATCCAGTTAACGCAACACGAAGACGAGCTCCCGGCGGTTCATTCATCTGACCGAACACGAGCGCAGTTTTTGCAAGAACACCAGATTCCTTCATTTCCAACCAAAGGTCATTTCCTTCACGCGTACGTTCACCAACTCCGGCGAATACAGAATATCCGCCATGTTCTGCTGCAATGTTACGAATCAATTCTTGAATTAGAACAGTCTTTCCAACTCCTGCTCCACCGAACAAACCTGTTTTTCCACCTTTGGTATACGGTTCAAGCAGATCAACAACTTTGATTCCAGTTTCAAACATTTCTTTTTGTGTGGAAAGGTCCTCGAAGCGTGGTGCAGGACGATGAATAGGATATTTTTTTACACCTTTGATTTCACCAAGTCCATCGATTCCGTTGCCGATGACGTTGATCAAACGACCAAGCGTGTTTGGACCAACAGGAATTGAAATTGGACTTCCGGTATCAATTGCTTTCATTCCTCGAACAAGTCCGTCCGTAGAATCCATGGCAATTGTTCGAACACGATTTTCACCGAGATGCTGCTGAACTTCAAGAGTAAGTTCTTCTTTTACACCTTCAATATTTGTACGGGGAACTTTAATTGCGTTTAAAATCGTTGGCGGAGTTCCATCAGAAAAATCAATATCAACAACAGGTCCGATAACCTGAACAATTGTACCTTCGTTCATTGCATTCCTTTCACATTTTCAGATTGTTTGTTATTTACTTCAAAAGTGTAGTAAAATATAGAGATTTGAGAAGATAATCAATGTAAAACTTGAGGAATATTTATCTATAATGAGTACGGCGGATTTTTAAGACCATTCAAGCTTTTTTTTGATTGAATCAATGATAGTTTCACCGTGAAGACGACCATTTTCAATGAAAATAGAATTGTTATTCTTCCCTGCAACTATCGAACCGGCAACATATAGTCCCGGCACATTTGTTTCATGCGTATCACTATTCTGATGCGGAAATAAATCAGTTCCATCTAACTCAATACCGCAAGAACGGATAAAATCATAATCGGGATGATAGCCGGTAAGTGCAAAGACAAAATCGTTTTTCAATTCGAGATGATTATTGCTTGCATTATGAAGAACTACAACTTCTTCTTTAATTTCCACAACATCAGTATTAAAGAATGCTTTAATCACACCTTCTTTGATCCTATTCTCAATATCCGGCTTGATCCAATATTTAATCTTATCCGAAAGGGAATCTCCGCGATGAACAAGCGTTACGTGTGCTCCATGACGATATAATTCCAGCGCAGCAATTGCTGCTGAATTTTTGGCTCCGATCACGAGAACATGTTGGCGGTAAAAAGAATATGGTTCGTCATAATAATGCGAAACTTTTTGAAGTGACTCTCCGGGAATGTTCAAATAATTCGGGTTATCATAATATCCTGTCGCCAGAACTACGGTTTTTGTCTCATGCGTTGATTTTGAGGTTTGGACTAAAAAGGTTTTACCATTTTTTAAAACTGATATTACTGTTTCAAAAAAATTACATTTGAGTTTATAGAATTCTGCGACACGAGCGTAATATTCCAATCCTTCGGCTCGAACTGGCCTCATTTGAGCTGACGTAAAAGGTAATCCTCCAATTTCCAAAAGTTCTGGTGTAGAGAAGAACGACATTTCTGCAGGGAAATTTTGAATTGAATTAACAATTCCTCCTTTTTCAATCAGTAAATAATTCATTCCATACTTCTGTGCTTCGATAGCAACGGAAAGTCCTGAAGGTCCTGCTCCAATAATGATGATATCAAACATATAATTTAGATCGATACATAAAAAAAATCCGTCGAAGATACGACGGATCTATTGTTGTGTCAATGTAACCATATTTTAATGACCATTCAATTTCTTGGTAAATTATATTTTTTGATTCTATCATATAACGTTGAACGGTCAACGCCTAAAATTGTCGATGCTTCTTTGATGTTGCCATGGGTACGATGCAGCGTTGCAATGATTGCCTGATTCTCGATCTCTTCCAGGGTCAATTCAGTCGGTACTGACCATTGTTTTTTTTCGTTTCCATGATTGTTAAGAAATGCAAAATCATCTTCCGTCAATACTTTGGTTTTACACGTCACAATCGCCCGCTCGACAGCATTTTCCAATTCACGAACATTGCCAGGCCAATTATGATTCAGCAAAATTTTTAACGCTCCTTCAGAAATGTCATTCACTTCTCTTCCCAACTCCGGACCGATATGCTCTATAAAATTGTGAACAAGTAATGGTATATCCTCCTTACGATCACTGAGCGACGGGAGGTGGATATTAATCACGTTCAATCTATAAAAAAGATCATCACGAAAAATTCCCTGATGCACTGCATTTTCGAGGTCCTTGTTCGTTGC
>JANXZD010000049.1 GCA_025355705.1 Bacteroidota bacterium
GGATCTTGGTTTCTTTCCGGCAGAAGAACGTATTTTGATACGTTTATTGCTGCGGCAAAACTTGATACTGGAAAAGATGCTTTGCCACTTTATTATTTTTACGATGCGAATGGAAAAATTAACCAAGATATTGGGGAAGATGATAAACTTTCATTTGTGGGATATTTAGGTCAAGACAATCTAAAATATAATTTAGGAAACAATGAAATTAAGTTGAATATGCTTTGGGGAAACAAAACAGGAGCAGTTAAATGGACACATGTTTTTAGTCAAACACTTTTTTCAAATTTTACCGCTTCCTATAGTCACTATGCAGCACAAATTGGAGCCACATTCGGTGGAGTTGGATTTACTCAAGACAATAGTGTAGATGATTTCTCTATGAAAGGTGATGTGGATTTTTTCGCATCCAATGATCATTTAATAAAAATGGGTGTTTGGTATTCGCAATATAATATTGCATTTAAGCAGAGCTCTGGCGGTGAACCATATAAATTTCTTGAACGCCCGGCACAGATTTCGTTTTACGCACAAGATGATTGGAATATTGACGAAAGATGGGTGATAAAATCTGGATTACGCTTTGAATATCAGGATGCTTCTAAAGTTGCAAATATTGGTCCCCGTTTGGCGATCCGATACAATCTAGATGAATATTCACTATTGAAATTTTCATCCGGATTATATTACCAATTTTTAAATGCCGTTCCGGCTGGCTCTGATAACGGTTTCTCACCTTTTGATATTTGGGTGCCAATCAATGAAAAAATGAAACCTAGTAAAGCTGTTGATATGGTGTTAGGGTATGAAACAAAATATTTCGAAGACTATAATCTTTCAATTGAAACATATTACAAAAAATATTTCGATGTTCTTCAATTTAAAAATGAGATCACAAATTCTACAAATACGGAAGATTTATTTTATGTTGGCGAAGGTCGAGCATATGGTCTGGAGATGTTTCTACAAAAAAGAATCGGTCAAATTACCGGTTCACTTGGTTATACGTTAGCGTGGACTCATCGAAAATTTTCAGCTTTAAATAAGGGTGAAGAATATCAACCAAAATATGATCGACGAAATGATATTACCCTTGCCGGAAATTATCAATTAGATGAGAATTGGAAATTTAGTTCCGTTTTCACCTTTGCTACTGGTCAGGCATATACATACGGAGTCGGACGGTATCAGGTGAATGTCAATGGAAATCCTTATGATATAACGCTTCCGGGGAAATTATACAATCGACGCCTTTCACCCTATCATCGATTAGATGTGAGCGTTACAAAACATACAACATTCTTAGGATTACATGGAAGTTGGTATTTCCAAATATTCAACATTTACAACCGCAGAAATGTTTGGTTTAAACAATTTGATACATCTAAAAACCCAACTGAAATCACTGATGTAAAACTATTACCGATTATTCCAACATTCGGTTTCGATTTTGAATTTTAATGACAGGAAATTTATTTATGAAATTATACTTAATGATTTTTGCGGCATCTGCCATATTTTTCATCTCCTGCGATGAGACAACATTATCTGCAGATTATCAAAAAGAAGTTGTCATTAATGGATATCTCGAAGAAGGACACTCAATTGATTCCGTAAAAATACAGTGGACCGGTGAAGTTGATCAAGAATATATTGTCGCCAAGCAAGCAATTGTTGGAGCAATCGTAGTAGTTAAAAGTAATGACGGTAGTTTTATTGATACACTTATTTACGATCCAGCTATTCCGGGAAGATATTTTTCGAACGACTCAAACAAAAAAATTAAAGCTCGAAAAACTTATGAACTATATATTAAAACTCCTGCACCAGATGTTCGTATTGTTACGGGGGTAACAACCGTCCCCGACACATTTAGTATCGCAACATCAACAATAAAGAATGGAGACACTGTAAGATATGATCCTTTCGCAGTTGCCAATAATTTTACTTGGACCAGCAGTGACCTTCACTCATCATATCTGCCCACAATAACAAGTTTGGATGCGAATGCGGCAATGATTCCTAAATTTTTTATTCGAGACACAACAAGCAAAGATTTTCGAAAACCGGACAAAGTTGGTTATCCACCAGGTCTCCCTAAAGAGCAAGTACGGATTGAACTTCCTTGGATCTTCTTGAATTATTTTGGAAACACACGTTTTGATGTGTATGCTGTTGATTTTAATTATAGTGATTTTCTCAATCAAATTGTTGCACAAGGAGGCGAATTGAAAGAAACTCGGTATAATCTAAAGGGAGGAATTGGAGTATTTGGGTCACAAACGAAAGCAAAAGGCGGATTTACAATTTATCTAAAGCCGTAAAAATAACTGTGACAATTGAATAAGAAAGGTCGTCTTTGTGCGACCTTTCTTATTTTAAAACAAGATATTATATTAAATTATGAATCCAATCCTCTTTGGCCATGATGAAGAGACTAACATTGTTGCTGTGCAAGCGCATAGCAACACTCTCGTACGAATTTACAAACGCTCAGGCGATCTTGTAGAATATCGTGATGAAGAATTCTATCCATTTTTTCATCTTTCTGATAAACGTTTCATTGAAAACTTTCCTGATAAATTTTGGCTAAAAAAACTCGAAGGGAATAATTTCTATCAATATCTTTGTGCGTTCCCTTCTGTTTCACACTTGTGGGATGCAGTCAATTATGTCCTTCGAAGATTGACAAAGGAATTTAAGACGAATTACAATTCTCATCTGGATACTGAGCATATATTTCTTCGCCCAGATATGAATACACAATATCTGATGCAAAGCGGCAAAACATTGTTCAAAGGAATGAAGTTTACCGATCTTTACCGAATACAGATTGATATTGAAACGTATTCAAAGGAATATCGTTTTAGCCGTGCAGATAAAAAAGAAGATCGGATCATTTTGATCTCGTTATCCGACAACCGAGGATTTGAAAAGGTCATTGGCGGAAAGAATGTTTCAGAGAAGAAATTGCTTCAACAGTGCATTCGAATCATTACAGAAAAAGATCCGGACATTATTGAAGGACATAACATTTTCAATTTTGATCTTCCGTACATTCTACGCCGTTGTGAATTACAAGGAATAGAATTTGCTATTGGTCGTGACGGTTCTACTCCCAGTGGTTTCAAGTCGAGAACATCCTTCGCTGAGAATTCTGTTGAGTATATGAGTTACGAAGTTGCAGGAAGAAATATTATTGACACATGGCTTCTTGTTCAATCGTATGATATGACAAAACGGAATATGGAAAGTCACGGATTGAAATACGCAGCAAAATATTTTGGAATATCTTCCCTTGAGCGAACGTATATTCCCGGCGATAAGATTTCCTGGTATTGGGACAATGACCATGAGACTTTAAAGAAATATGCACTTGATGATGTCATTGAAACTCGGGGTTTGAGCGAAAAACTTTCGGGAAGCACATTCTATTTAACGCAAATGCTTCCTTTTAACTTTGGAACAGTAGCAAAACTAGGCTCAGCAGCAAAGATCGAATCTATATTTCTTCGCGAATATATACGCCAAAGACATTCTGTACCGAAACCACAAAAAGGCTCACAGACATCCGGAGGATATACTGATATTTTCTTTACCGGTGTTTTTGGACCTATCGTACATGCAGACGTAGAATCATTGTATCCGTCAATTATGCTCTCAAAAAAATTACAACCGTTGACCGACGATCTGAACGTTTTTCAATCAGCACTGGAATATCTCACAACGATGCGATTGGATGCTAAACGTTCGCTAAAACACGCCAGTGATGGTCAAGAACATTCTACAATCGATGCTATGCAATCATCCTTTAAAATTTTGATCAATTCTTTCTATGGATATTTGGGATATGGGAAAGGGTTGTTCAACGACTATTCACAAGCAGATGTTGTTACAACTACTGGACAAGAATTATTAAAAAAATTAATTCGCGAGATTGAAGCACATAATGGAACCGTCATTGAAGTTGACACCGATGGAATCTACTTTATCCCGCCGGATAATGTAGTCGGCGAAGAGTCAGAACGGAAATTAGTTGAACATATTTCTGGAACATTACCAAATGGAATCAATCTTGGATTCAATGGAAGATTCAAGCGGATGTTGAGTTATAAGAAAAAGAATTACGCATTACTTGATATGAATGATAAAATAATCATCAAAGGATCATCACTTATTTCACGTTCAACAGAAAAATTTGGACGGAGCTATATCCAACAATGTGTCGATTGTTTAATGAACGATCGTATACAAGATCTCCATAACCTATACATCGAACTTGAAAAGACTATTCGAGAACATGGATTGGATATTGCAGATTTTGCTAAAACGGAAACACTCAAAGACTCATTGTCCGAATATAAACGCGATATAGCTGAAGAAAAACGAAATAAATCTGCATCGTATGAATTAGCGCTTAATTCACTTCGATCGTACAAGCAAGGAAGTAGAATTCAATATTACATCATTGGGACCGATGCCAATGTAAAAGGATTTGAAAGCGCAAAAGAAGCATACAAATGGGACTCCAATTTTCCTGATGAGAATACCGAATATTATCTGAAACGAGTAGATGAATTTTCTAAAAAGTTTGAAATATTTTTTGATGAGCGGCATTTTAACGCCGTTTTTTCTACCGAAGATCTTTTTGGATTTGATCCAACAACAATTATAATCGTCAATCGGAAAGAAAAAATAATTGATACAAATGAGGAGCGAGAAGAAAATTATTCCATCGAATTTGACGACAGCCAACCGTAGCGATAAACAAAAAAATAATACAAAGAAAATAATTTGCAAATTATTCCACTGTCCAAAAACGAGCTAAACTGTTTTTGGACGAAAGACACTATTGACATACTCAACAATTGAAAACATTGATGCTCCGGGTGTGAATATTTCACCAATCCCAATTTCTTTTAACCGCAGTATATCCTCTTGAGGAACAATTCCTCCGCCAAACAATAACACATCACTCATTCCCTTTTCCATCATCATCTTTTTCACTTTTGGAAAAATTGTCATGTGTGCACCGCTTAACGAACTTATTCCTATAGCATGTACATCTTCCTGCAACGCAGCTTCA
>JANXZD010000061.1 GCA_025355705.1 Bacteroidota bacterium
CCGAGGTGGCGCGCGGCTACATCACCGATGGCTCAGGGCGCGATCATGCTGAGCGCAACATTCTTCTATCGGTATTTTTCATTCTCACGCGGAGTATTTATTCTTTTGTGGCTTTCCTCCATTCTTACTGTTACGCTTGGACGATTCATGGTCATTGAATTTGAACAGTGGCTGTACCGCAGAAAAAAAGAATTAAAATCAATAGTGATCGTTGGCAGAAATTCCACCGCCGAGCACATTTATGTATTGTTCACAAAAAATCTCTCGCTTGGATATGAAGTACTCGGCTATTATGCAGACGGACCAACTGATCAATCTTCACCATTATCTCGCTGCAGATATCTGGGGGTGATCACAAAACTTTCGGATGACATTGCACCGCTTCGGATACAAAGTGCATTGGTTGCGCTTTCGCACAACGAACAAGAAAAATTGATCGAACTTCTTCGCAATACTGAAGGAAAAAATATCGAGTTTATGATGGTTCCCGATATGCTTGAATTGATGACGAGCCGAATTCGCATTCAAGAAATTGAAGGAATCCCGTTCCTGAAGCTTAAAGATATTCCCATGACAACATGGAATCGCATCGTAAAACGATTGTTCGATATTTTTATTACTGTAATTGGTTTAATCATCGCCTTGCCGATTATGATTATTGTCGGAATTGCTATCAAACTATCATCACCCGGACCAATTTTTTACATTCAAGAACGAGTAGGTCTGGATGGCGTATCGTTTCCGTTGATCAAGTTTCGATCGATGCGGATCGATGCAGAAACAACTTCCGGACCGGTGCGAAATAAAAAAGATGATAACAGAGCCACGATAACAGGAAAAATTCTGCGGCGCACAAGTCTGGATGAATTGCCTCAGCTTTTCAATGTTCTCGTAGGTCAAATGAGCGTCGTAGGACCTCGCCCCGAACGTCCATTCTTTGTTGAACAATTCAAAAATAATATCCCAAAATATTTAGAACGGCATAGAGTTAAAACAGGAATGACCGGCTGGGCACAAGTGAACGGGCTTCGCGGCGACGTTCCGATTGAAGAGAGGACAAAATTTGATATCTATTACGTTGAAAATTGGTCGTTGGTATTTGATATTAAGATCATCCTCAAAACGATCCGTGCTGTTATTTTTGCGACAAATGCATATTAATAATTTTTTTGAATATACATCTCTATGTTTCCATTAATCATTTTTTACCTGCACATCATCGGCATAAGTGCATCATTCACCTCCGAATATCAAAAAGATGGGATCAGTTCAGCGTTTCTTTCCGTTGGTTTTATTGTTTTGATCTTTTCTGTAGGATGGACGATCAGTACGTTCATACTGAAATATATTATGAGTGAAGCAGGATTTGGAATATGGCTCAACAGAGATGCTTTTTCCCTTCTTCTATTAACAATCGGTGAAGCCATATTCTACTATAATTATTATTCTGAAGAGAGCGAACATCCAGCTGAACAGTAAAAAATCACTTTCATGCAAAATTCAAACAAGACAGTATAAGACTTCCCCACCGCAATGCTTCTAACATTCTTGCCACTATAAGCAAAAATCTCACATCGTCTTCATTCAATAAAGAGACTAACCTTTTTTTGTTTGATCAGAAAAATTAAAAGAAACGATAATTCAATCCAAAAGAGATCTCTGTTCCACTGTTTGTTGTTCGATTAAAATATATCGATGGTTCTGATCTGTCCGTCCAATCAGAATAACCTATCGTGAAAGAAAAATATATATTGTTCTCAACAAAATATCGTGCGGTATTACTAATGATTAGAGAATTACTAAATCTATATTGCTCAAAATTTGGCGTACCGGTATCAAAGCGATTATATTTTAAATACGTTAAAACAAATTCATTACTGATTCTTTCACCAATCTGATAATATAGCGCACTATTCATATATTGATTAACCCTATTTTGTTTACCAAGAATTGGTAATGCAAAATTCACACTGCTATACCAGTGCAGATAAATAGAAAATGGGTGTCCATACGATGCACTCATTACTAAATTATTTTGATCTGATCTTCCAAAATACCATGGATAATAAGATGTCCCGCTTGTATTTTCAAATTGAGACCGTCCAACTTCTAATCCTGCAGCAATAGTCCAGCCAACCATTCGAGAAAAAATAAATTCTTGAAACACTTCCTCAGTTCGAGCTACTTCATACGCTGTCACCTTATTGTCCTTTAACACTCCCATTGTCTCAAGTTTTTGGAATAGGTCGTCTAAAAGATATTTAGTAGCTCTTTCATAGCTTGCATAATATTCTTCTCTTTTTGCATATATATCTACCAAACTGAGAATTTCCTCTTTCGTAAGTTCTCTATTAAGGATTCCATCCTCTTGAAATTTTTCTAATATTCGGACAATCGAAAAGACTGCACTGGCATTCCTCATTTTACCATATCCTATTCCTCCGGAGATTGTACCATCGATTGTTCGTGATTTAGAAAAATCTGATACTTTACGGACATTATTTGTATCAACATCCGAACGACTGAGACCATACGATCCTGATAATGACGATTGAGAATATACATATACTTTATCAGGAGAAAGATAGAAAGAGTATTGACCCGATAAATTTATATTCGATCTCTCATTTGAACTCGTAGTCTTTGAAAGATTGAGTGATGCATTATTTTTGTTATTCACTGATACTGAACTCATCCCGAACTCCCCTTCAATCTCTGTTTGCAAATAATAACTTTCATGTTCATTGTTAAATTCAAATCGATTATTTGTCGAGAGTCGTAACATTGCGCCTTCCGACGCATCTTCAGCAAAATAATTTCCGAACTTATGGTTGCCATAGTTTCCCTGGAACCCACCAAACAAATAGTGAGAACGAGATTCAGGGATTCGAAAATCTTCCATCGATATATTTTGAGCATGCAAAGAGACTATCACTAACAGCAGGTACAGATTGAATTTGAGAAAGCTTTTCATTTCCCATCCTTTTAAAATTACAATAAGAATTAGATTTTAGAAGATGATTAATATATACGTATCGCGCCAACTGACTCGATAACTGATAATGATGTTAATCAAATTCTTCAACACTAAAAGTTCCATTGATCCTAACTCGCGTAGGATTACGCCTATTTCCTACAGTAAATACATATGTTTGCCCATCAGCTGTGCCCCAATCAAGCCCTTCCCACGTTGCAACCACTTTATCTACGGAGTAAAGTTTTACCGTATAACGTTTAGGCTGACTTTGTGAGAATGATTTTGTAAAGACAAAAACAAAAATAACAACCGCTACAATTACCAAGCTGATTAATGATTTTATTTTCATTGTATACTCCTCCATTTAGATTAGAAATAACAGCATGACTAGTTAATTTAATTTTACGTCAGAATCATTTTATGATCTTACAAAAAGGTAATTCAAATTACAGGAAACAGCAATGATTGCATTACACTTACAAAAAATAGATCTGGAAATCGGACACATTGCTTCTGTTTCGATATCTCCTGTATCCCCTGCATATATCCCTCAAAAATCGAAATTGGAAGAAAAAATGTTTTTTGAATTGCTGAGGTCAAACAAATTTTTGAGAAATTGAATTGTGCCATTATGTTTTGACGTACTGCAACGTGAAACCGTTCGACACGTTGTTGCTGCTTAATATTCAAAACACGGTCAATTGGTGTTTATAATAGAGCAAGTCCTAAAAACAATATAAAAACAACGCTAAAATCATGATCTTCATTTTGTTTCCTTGTAGGACAAACGGTTTTTTTGTAAATTATGTGTTACGCATCCTCTTTGAAAAGACAGTGTATGAAGGGAAATGAACAACATCACCCGTTGATTGGGAAAGTCCAGCAATTCATTAAACAAAAGGGATTGTTGCACTCCGGTCAAAAGATCATTGCTGCAGTCAGTGGTGGAATTGATTCCATGGTGATGCTCAATGTGTTGATTCAGTTGCAGCAACTGTGGAAACTGGAGATCGTTGTTGCGCATGTAAATTTTCAATTGCGGGGGGAAGAATCGAACGAAGATGAGCAGTTTGTAAAAAGAATTTCAAAACAGTACTCTCTTCTTTTCTATTCGGAACAGACTGATACAAAGACGATTGCACGAAAACAAAAACGTTCCATTCAAGAAACAGCACGGGAAATTCGTTATGCGTTCTTTGACACTCTAAAAAAATCACTGCAGGCAGATACGATTACAACTGCACATAATGCAAATGATAATGCAGAAACAATGCTTATCAATCTGTTGCGGGGAAGCGGAATTGATGGACTGGCAGGAATTCCACCACGACGCAATTGTATCGTCCGGCCATTCCTTTCGGTAACTCGAAAAGAGATTGAGCAGTACGCCAAAGCAATGAAGGTGAAGTTTCGAAATGATTCTTCCAATGCAAAGGATGATTACACCCGGAATTTTTTACGGAATGACATCATCCCAAAATTAGAACAACGGATCAATCCTTCGCTGAATGATACATTGTTGAACGAAGCGGAACTGTTTCGTGCAGCAGCAAATTTTACAGGAAAAGCAGTCGATACTGCTTTTACCGATTGTGTTTTAGATACAATCGTAGATATCAAACAATTTTCGCGATGCGATCCTTTCCTGCAACAATTAGTCATTCATCGATTGCTGAAGGTGCTTAAAATTGTGCCGATGTTCACTGTTATCAATTCCATTGTTGAACTTGTGAACCAACAGAAAGGAACCATTGTTGAAATAAACAAACAATGGATCGCCGAACGAATTGCAGAAAAGATCGAAATCAGAGAAAAAAGAGGACCTAAAGATTTTCTCTTTACTATGGAGAAAGTTGGGAAACTGACGACTGAGAATTTTACATTCACTGTAAAAAAGTCCGATTCGACTGACAATAAACGGGTTCGAAATGCGTCTATAGAATATGTTGATGCAGCAACGATCAAATTTCCATTGATCATCCGTTCTTGGCTACCCGGGGATGTATTTGTTCCTCTTGGAATGAAAGGAAAGAAAAAACTGAGTGATTTTTTTGGAGAACAAAAATTAGCAACGGAAGAAAAAAACTCGATCCCAATCATTGAAAACGGCGGAACAATTGTGTGGGTTGCAGGAAAACGATTGGATGAACGATTTAAATTGACCAATTCTACAAAAACCGTTTATCAACTAACTATACAGTACAATGGCAAAAAAGACGATCGTCGTTAACAACGAAGAATTTGAACCATATCTCAACGAAAAGAAGATCCAACAACGGGTCAAAGAACTTGGAAAGAAACTAAGCAAGGATTTTAAAGGTCGTACGCCGATCTTTATTGGTGTGCTAAACGGTTCGTTTATCTTTTTTTCCGATTTGATACGTCAAATAACCATAGACTGCGAAGTGGACTTTCTGAAACTTTCCAGCTACGGCGATGCAAAAGTATCATCCGGCAATGTTCATATGCTGAAGGATCTGAACTGCCAGGTGATGGGACGAGATATTATCATCGTTGAAGACATCATCGATTCAGGATTATCGATTGATTTTATGAAACGGTTGCTTCTTGCGCAGAACCCAAAATCGTTTTCTGTTGTTTCATTATTGTATAAAACAAAAGCTGTAAAGATTCATTTCCCCGTGAAATACATCGGCTTTAAGATCCCTAATGATTTTGTGGTTGGTTATGGATTGGATTATGCACAAAAAGGTCGAAATATCCCGGCGATCTATAAGATTGTAGAGAAAAAATAAAAAATACGTTTTAAGAGATAATCAGTTTGGAGAGAAATACTATGTCAGAAGAAAAAAAGAATGAGCAGAACGATAAACAAAATGAAAAACGTCAGTTCCTGCCAAAAATGAAGAAACCAAAATTACCGAATCGAAACGACGATGAGTTCAATTGGGGAAAAGTATTCCGCGTTGTGCTCAGCTGGTCGGCAATCATCATGGCGGTGTTCGTTGTGATGACAATCTTCAAAAGCGCCGAAGCAACGGAATATGATATAACATTCACGCAGTATCAGGATTTTCTAAAGAACAATCAGATCGCAAAAGCGACGATAAAGAAATCAAACTTGAATGATTTCGACTTCCATGGTATCATGCGCGAACCGCAAGAGATCACCATGACGGGCGGAAAACGCGTTCGGGTTGAAAAATTCACATTGACACTTCCCTACACCG
>JANXZD010000071.1 GCA_025355705.1 Bacteroidota bacterium
CCTGTAGAAGTTGAATATGCATCTGAATTTCGATATCGCAATCCAATAATAAAACCAACTGATGTGCTTTTTTTAATAAGTCAAAGCGGTGAAACGGCTGATACTCTGGCCGCGCTAAGGGAAGCAAAAAAGAAAGGAGCTTCCGTTCTTGGTGTATGTAATGTAGTCGGAAGTACAATTGCCCGGGAAAGTCAGGGTGGTGTATATATACACGCGGGACCAGAGATCGGAGTAGCTTCAACAAAAGCATTCTCTTCACAATTAGTTGTTCTTTCTCTCGTTACGTTATTAATTGCCCATCAACGCAAATCAGTTTCTGAAGATGTCCTAAGGACGATGTGCAAAGAACTTCTTGACCTACCGTCAAAAGTGGAACAGATTCTTAAAGACACTACGCAAATTGAGAAAATTGCCGAAGAATTCAAAACCTCAAATAATTTTTTATATCTTGGACGGGGATATAATTTTCCCGTAGCATTGGAAGGTGCACTAAAGTTAAAGGAAATATCTTATATCCATGCGGAAGGATACCCTGCCGCCGAGATGAAGCATGGTCCTATTGCACTTATCGACGAGAATATGCCGGTCGTTGTAATTGCTACAAAAGACAGTACGTATGAAAAAATCATCTCAAATATCCAGGAAGTGAAAGCACGAAAAGGAAAAGTGATTGCCATTGCAAACGATGGTGATGATCATATCGATACTCTAGCAGATTATGTGATCAAAGTACCTCAAACTCTGGATATGCTATCGCCTATCCTTAATGTAATTCCTCTGCAGTTACTTTCATATTTTATTGCTGTAAAAAGGGGTTGTAATGTTGACCAACCCCGAAATTTGGCAAAAAGTGTTACTGTAGAATAATTTGATTCATCGCATAAAACTTTGTATTTTACTCCGCAATCTTCAATAACTAAAGGGAAATATCATTGTGGCAACAGATTATCGATTTAAGGATACGGATTGGGCTTTAATTCTTGGTGCATCAAGCGGATTTGGCGGGGCAACTGCTGTTGAACTTGCCAGTCATGGAATGAACATATGCGGAGTTCATTTTGACCGTGCTGCAACTATTCCTAACGCAGAAAAGGTAAAAGCAGATTGTGAAGCATTGGGTGTTAAAACCCTCTTTTTTAATGTCAATGCTTCTGATCCAGAAAAACGGAATGAAGTTGTAACAGCACTTGCAAAAGAAATGACGTCACCGGAATCCCGTGTAAAAGTATTGATGCATTCGTTGGCGTTTGGCTCTTTAAAACCATTTATTGCAAAGGATCCAAAAGATCAATTGACACAAGCACAAATTGAAATGACAATCGATGTGATGGCAAACGCACTTATCTATTGGACTCAAGCAGTGTACGGAAAAGGATTGCTGAAAAAAGGAAGTAGAATTTATACGATGACCAGTTCAGGCGGCCATATACAATTCCCTGATTATGGTGCAGTCTCTGCTGCAAAAGCCGCTTCTGAATCTTATATTCGACAATTAACACTTGAACTTGCACCATTAGGGATTACTTGTAATGCTATTATGGCCGGTGTGACAGAAACAGCAGCTCTTAAGAAGATTCCTGGTTCGGAGCAAATGTTGGATATTGCACGTTCAAAGAATCCTTCTATGCGATTGACAACGCCTGATGCAGTTGCAAGAGCAATTGCTCTTTTGTCGCATGAAGACGCATTCTATATCTCTGGGAATACAATTGGTGTGGATGGTGGTGAAGATGTTGTGGCATTTGTTCAAAAACATCACTTGTAATTTCTTATTACATAATTTTTTAACATTCAATGATACCGCCTGAAACGGCGGTATTGTTATTTATGGAAGACATCATTCTCAGTTCAAAAGTTACCATTCCTTTTTCAGCATTGATATTTAAGTTTACACGCAGTAGTGGAAAAGGTGGACAAAACGTCAACAAAGTATCGACGAAAGTTGAATTACTATTTTCTGTTGACGAACTACGTGCGTCAAATGAGGTCAAATCCATCATCAAAGAGAAATTGCGGCACAGGTTTGATAGTGTGGGAATGTTAAGAATTGTTACGCAGGAATCCCGAAGTCAATGGCAGAATAAAAGAATTGCAATTGAAAAACTTTCCAATGTGCTTCTGAAAGCATCGTTCGTCGATCCTTACCGCATAGCAACAAAACCGACACGATCATCAAAATTACGGCGTGTTGACGGAAAGAAAAAAGATAGCAAGCTTAAAGAATATAGACGAAAAAAAATTAACAGAGATGAAGATTAATTGACGAGCAGTGGCTTAAATTCTGCGCTCTGATGTTCAATTGTTCTTATGCCTGGTGCTGGGAAATGGAAATAGTCAACAATATTTCTGATAGTGTATAAAAAGTCATTTTCTACGTCAAAAGATCCCAAGTTATAGTCTAAACTTACTGCAAATTTTCTTGAAGCGGGACCAAGTGAGACGGTTCGGTGTGAAATATTTATTGTCCCATATCCAATCGCAAGATTTAAAAACTTTGGCCAATAGGCTTTCATACCTTGTGAAAGCACACCATTAACATCAATACTTAGCCAATAAATATGTCCATCATAATCACTTGCAATGGGGAATTTATTACTGATAGTTACAATATTTGTGCTTGAAGGGTAATAACTCCATTTGAATTTAAAGTTTTGAAGTAGTGGATACTTTCGTTGAAGCACTGCATATCCAATTCCAGCCATATTTGCAGTCAGATCATATCCTGAAAACGAAAAGGTAGTAAAACCATCATTCAATTCGATTGAAACTGCATAAAAAGTTGGAATCGCTATTGATGTGATGAGTGTTGTCTGCTCATCGAATCCACCCCATTCCATGAATTCATATAATGCATTGATATAAAAGTACGAAGTATAGAAATGTCCTGCTTTATCGACTCCTAGACTGTAGTTATTTAAAAAACCATCATTGCCAAATGCAAATTTTCGATAATCTCCTTTCCACCACCATTGATATTCAACATAGAATGATGAAAGCGAATACGCGACCAATGAATAATCGAGAAGAGTTTTTCGTTCAATTCCAAGGAATAATGAATCGTGTTGTGGATGTTTTTTCACCTGTGTTTGGGCAAATTGAAGTAGTATGACTATAATAAAAATCAATTTTTTCATAAAATAAAATAGAAAGAGTTTTGGCAAGAATCAATTTATCGTTCCGCGATAAGCAAAGTTTTTGTATATTTACAACGTTATGGAAAAAGAATATGTTCGATCTCTGTTTGATAAAATTGCTTATCGTTACGATCTCCTCAACCATCTTTTGAGTGGTGGTGTGGATTTCTATTGGAGGCGTGCTGCTGTTCAGAAGTTAGTTGCACAGAAACCAAAAAATATCTTGGATGTTGCTACAGGAACTGCCGATTTTGCTCTTGCTACAATGCGGTTAGAGCCGGAAAACGTTATTGGTGTGGATATTTCAGAATCAATGCTTGAGATTGGAAGGAAGAAGATTGGTCAACGCAAACTTTCTGAAACGATCCGACTGCAATCGGGCGAAGCAGAAGATTTGAAATTTAACAACGACCATTTTGATGCTGTAATTGTTGCTTTTGGAGCACGAAATTTTGAGCATCTTGATAAAGGTCTTTCAGAGATGAATCGCGTATTAAAAAGTGGCGGTGCGATCGTGGTGTTGGAGTTTTCTCGTCCAAAAGCATTTCCATTGAAACAATTATATTTTTTTTATTTTAAAAATGTGTTGCCTTTTGTCGGCAGGCTGGTCTCAAAGGATACCGAAGCATATCAATATCTTCCTGATACTGTTATGAAATTTCCCGAAGGAAAAGATTTCCTTGAATGTCTTCGCATGGCGGGGTTTTCTTCGCTTCAGGAGGATCGACTGACATTTGGCATCGCAACAATTTATTCCGGAGTAAAATAACAATGACAGAACGCGTAGTAAAAGTTGGACACAGCCCAGATCCCGATGATGCATTTATGTTCTACGGTCTGGCGAGCGAGAAGGTTAAGCTTGATGGTATCAAGATCGAGCATATGCTGGAAGATATCCAATCGCTGAATGTTCGCGCGATGAACGGTGAATTAGAGGTCACCGCGATTTCTGCCCATACCTTCCCATACGTTGAAGATAAATATTGGATCATGGTAACGGGTGCAAGTATGGGTGAAGGATATGGACCAGTAATTGTTTCCAAAAAATATACATCGCTGGAAGAGTTGAAGGGAAAAAAAGTTGCTACCCCCGGAAAATTGACGACTGCTACTTTGTTATTCAAAATCTTTACAGAAGGAATTGAAAATGTTGATATTCCTTTTGATGAGATCATGGAGAGGGTGAATAGTGGCGAATTTGATGCGGGTTTATTGATTCACGAAGGACAATTGACATATCAGGCAGAAGGTTTCAATAAAATTTTAGATTTTGGCGAGTTTTGGGAAAACTATACAAATGGTTTACCTCTTCCATTAGGTTTAGATGTGGTACGAAAAGATCTTGGTGAAGATTTGGCGCGAAAACTCTCGGTTGGCTTGAAAGAGAGCATTAAATATGGATATACTCATCAGAACGAAGCTGTTCCGTATGCAATGAAATGGGGAAGAGGAATTGACTATGCTCTTGGTGAAAAATTTGTGAAAATGTATGTCAGTGAATTGACGATTGATATGGGAGAAAATGGGAAACGAGCTCTTGAACTTTTGTTCAAACTAGGGCATGAAAAGGGATTTATCCCACATGTACCAAAAATCGAATTGTATTGAAAATCTTCGCAATAGTAAGAAGACTAACAGGTCTGGCTTCAATGTTGGTAGAAATAAAAATAAAATTAGCATAAAAACTCCATACTGCATTTATGATTGTGGCACTATTGTTGCCGTTTATCCAGTAAATTATGGAGAAATTCTCAACTTTCACTGAATCAACATCAATTTGTTTCCATTGTGGCGACGCTGTTCGTGGTGAACGGATCGAACAAGATGGTAAATTGTTTTGTTGTTCCGGTTGTAAAGTTGTTTATGAAATTTTAC
>JANXZD010000085.1 GCA_025355705.1 Bacteroidota bacterium
AGGTGTAATTGTATACGCCCAACCTTCGCTGAACAGTGCTTCATTCAAAAGATGAGGTTTTTTTGAAAGCTGCATATTTGTTAGTTCAACAACTCCTTCAATCGGAGAGCGAACGATCAGTTCTTTTCCTTCTTGTTTCAAACGAAGAATGGCATCACCCTTTTTAATTGAATCACCTTTGACCTTCAACATTTCAATTTCAGGTCGATTGAACATCCGAGCCACAAAATCATCGATACCGATCTGAACTTTGCCCGATGGGAATAAACTGAGCCACGTGTGAGATTTTGAAAAGAAAATTCCGGCCGGAGTTCTCATTTGAATTGTTCGGATTGGAATCGGTTGTGCTGCAATCGTTGTTTTTCTATTTCGTTGAACGAAATAGTCGATGGTCAAAAAGACCGCTATCGTCGATATGAATAATAAGACTGTCATTGTTGTATCCTTTCTCAATGTTCGTTCGGTTGTTTATTTGTGTTGACAATCTATATATGTCAAGTAACGTGCCAAAGAATATTTTTTGTCATAAAATAATTAGACAGATAACCCCATAAAATTAAACGAGTTACTACAAAAAGATTTTTGAGAAAGAAATGATGAAAAAACGAACGCCTGATGAATGATGAATTATTCAACAGGCGTTTGGAAATTTGGTAAAAACTGGCAGAATATGTTTACAAAGAGCAAATATATAACGTTGAAATTTACAACACCTATTGTCGAGAATATATACGGCTATCACTTTCGAAACACATAATTGTAGTATTAAAAATTTATTTTGAAAAAATATTTTTCAACTCGTGGATGTTCACAATATCATTCATTTCAATCAATGAAGCATCGATCGATCTTCCTGCTCCGTTCCATTTTTCGTTTGCAGAAAAGACAGAAAGATCGCCAAGATCGACGACTCTTCCTTTCCACACAATACCGGTGGAGTCATGGGTTTCTTCTTTATTGATTGCAATATCTGCAATAATCGAGGACCGCCCATCGGAAAATGATATCGTTGCTTTTTCAATAATTATATCAAAAAGGTTTTTTGTGTTCATTGGAATGTTTTCATAAACATCAATGCTCGTTTTTTCATACGACGTTGTTGCAATGGAATGGAATACGGAAAGTAATCCAACGCAATTTAATTTACGAATGAACATCTTTTCGCCATCATTGTTCCATCCGCCCGATTCGATCAACACTACACTGGTTCCCCATTTTTGAATGTTGTCGCCGAATGCTCGCGGTTCGAATGTATCATCATATTTTCCAATATGATTGCTTACAAATTGCTGCAAGACGAGCGTTAATTCCGATGCTACTTTTTTGGCGCGAGTGCGAACGGCATTATCCGTTTTTTCCACGTTATAGGCTGGAGCAAGAAGCGAGATCACCGCAACAGTTCCTTTATCACCAACCGAATACCGAGGGTCTTGGTCGTGGAGATTAAAACCTATTTCAGGATTAAATCTGTCGCGCGTCGCCTTCAATATTCTTGCTTCCGGTGTTTGAAGGCGCATTGCATCTCGATTCATATCAATTCCCTGCGACGTACGACGCTGAAACCGTTCTGCTCCATCAGGATTCAGCATTGGTATGATCAAAAGGGTCGTTTCAGAAAGTATTTTTTTTACTTCTGCAGAATTTCTATTCTTTGAAATATAGTTCAGAAGATCGAGCAAACCCATGGTCGCCGTCGGTTCATCACCATGCATTTGCGACCATAAAAATATTTTCATTTTCCCTGTACCGAGCGTCAGCAGATTAATGGAACGATTTTCAGCAGAGCTACCGATCTGCTCTACCTTTATAAGATCTCCCAAAGATTTTTTAAGTGTTTCAAGATGGTTCATCAATTCACCGTGTTTAAATCTTCGAGAAGAAATATCGTTGAATTTATAACTGTCGTACGATTCAAACAAGATCTTTGAGAATTGAGAATCAGCAAGTTGTGTAGTCATGACAAGCACCAAAAAGAAAATAATTGTTTTCATAAAGTTAACTAAAAATAAAAATCCCGTCTTACCATTATTGGTACGACGGGACTAGTGTAATAAAAATTTACTTCAATAACATCTCCGCTATAAAAAAAGCAGAGTTTCTGTTGAAATATGAAATCATTTTAACATCAACATTCTCTTCGTATCACTGTATGAACGGCCGTCCACTTGAGCCGTTATTCGGTAAAGATATATTCCGCTTGCAACCTTTAACCCGGATGAGTTTGACCCATTCCACATAATTGCATTGTATCCTTGCTGTGCTTCACCGGTAAATAATTCATTGACGATATTCCCGAGGATATCATAGACAACAACAGAAACTCTCGCATTCGACGGTAATGAATAACTGATCATCGTAGAAGGATTGAATGGATTGGGGTAGTTTTGATGTAATGCAAATTCGTCGGGATGTGCACCGTTTTCCCTTACAGAAGATGAATTTTGCACGGAAATTGTATCATACCCTCTCGTCGTAAGAGTTACCGTTGCAGTTTTACGCGGAGTGGCAACCATAAAGATCTCTTCATTTGCGTTCTCAAACCACACAATATTTCCAGCCCAGTCCAAGGCAAAGTCTGCGTTCGCATTATTATTTCCACCAAGGCTTCCCGGAACATCGCCTGATTTGAAAATTCTTTTCTCTTCAAAGAAACCGTCAAGTGCTGTAACTTCATGAATCCCAAGATTGAGCGTATCTGTTCCATTTAATCCGCGAATGCTGTAATAGAGAGTATCGTCGGTTGCACTATTTTTGTCGGCACCATGTTTTAATGCGAGGCAGACCGGTAACCCTGTTGTATGAGTGATAGAAAACGTCGCATTCGATCGTTTCTTCGGCAAACCACTTGAGATATCGTATCGTTCAACATATCCTGGTGCGACTCCAGCAGCTCCTGTTCGTAAGGTTGCGATCAAAAATCCTGCATCATCGAGAATGACATCACGAACATATGCACCTAATGATGCAACCAATTCAAGAGGAGTGTTCAAAGTATCGTTGTTCCCAATATTCGCTCTCCATACGACCGTATCTGCAGCGATATATAACTTTAAATTTGCTCCTTCGCCTGTTGCAAAAATTCCGCGAGGTGCTACAATATTTCTAAAAATAATTTTGGGAGTTGCTGAGTCATTATCTAACCGCGTTACAAAATTTCCACCGTTACTTACTTGGTAGACGCGCCCTTTGCTATCAAGTGCTGCTGTCCATGGAGCTGTTGCTCCCCAATTAAATGTTCCACTATTTGCAGTTCCTAATGTATTCACCAAACTCGGATGATCTGCTGCCGTACCGGCAAATGATCCATCAGGATTGTATCGAAGGGTACCTGTTTTGTAACCACTGGATCCACCATCCGCATTACTGCAGTACCAATATCCAAAACCTCGAGTATTCATATTGGTGTTAATATCTGTCCCGCGAGTGAATATTCCGGTTGAGATACTTC
Organism: Bacteroidota bacterium; assembly: GCA_025355705.1. GTDB lineage: Bacteria > Bacteroidota > Ignavibacteria > UBA10030 > UBA8401 > UBA8401. The sequence goes on from JANXZD010000085.1 coordinate 3,449, forward strand.
CAATCGGTGACGTCTGTTGAAAATAGAACGAGGTGTATCGCGTATCAGAATACACTAATCCGGTTGTGGTAATTGTAACATAATATTTTGCACCAACTACTGAACCCGTTCCATCCCACGCAACTGAATTAGGATTTGAAAATCGCCCTTGATTAGTCGCATTGATCGTTGCAACTACTGCATTGGTGCTGGCATTCATCACTTTTACAACTATGACGGTTGCTGTATCATTTAAGTAATACCAAATTTTCACCCCGGTTCCATCATTCAATTTGCCATCAAACGGGCTACCATTTGGGTTTGTAATTTTGGTTCTCGATGCAAAAACATCCGCAAACATAACTCCGCTCATTACCAACAACGCTGCTACTAACAAAGAAACAAGTTTCTTCATGCTACCTCCCTTTAAAAGATTGTTGTGAATATTTTATTTGAATCTGCGTCAATAAAGTCGGACTATCGAGAACCTTTAAGAGAATATAGTCTGTTTGTATAATAGACGCAATACGGACGGTTAATTAATTGAGGGAAAAAATCATTTTAACGATAGAAATTTTATCCGCATTACAACGAATTTATAGTAATTTCTAAACAAGTATTCAAAATGGACTCTTGGGATTTTGGTCATAATTTCGTATTTTTATTCACATTTTTGAATCCCGATATGTCGGGATTTTTTTTCATTTTTGAACAGGTAAAGGAGTTTTTGTAGTGGAAGTAACGATAAAAAACAACAACGAC
>JANXZD010000138.1 GCA_025355705.1 Bacteroidota bacterium
GCTGTAATCGTAATAGGTGTATCCCACGGAATCTCATCATCCAGCACCAAATCATTTCCGTGAATATCTTTTGCTATTGCTATTACTAAGGAATATCCTCCGTGTTCTATCTGTGCCGGATACCCCGCCCAATCAAAATGATCTAGTTCATATTGAAAGATCACTTCAATAACCATATCGTTAAAATCTATATATTCTTCAGTAATAGTGTGGGGTACACCCATATCTTCAAACCAGATAATATATTTTTTTGGACTCCACTGATCTACAAGTGCGTCACTTTCAATTCCGGAAAGATTCTCCCATACCCAAGTAATACCAATTTCAACATCAGCTGCTTGAAGAAATTTTCCCGACGTCCAAACTGCACCATCCGTAATTTGGTCACTTGAAAATATTATTTGGTTTGTTGGTCGGCGCATTTCAACCTGCCCAATATATGCGTTAGTGTGGGAGGTGATAAAATTCACTTTAACAGTTGCACCTGCCAGTATCGGTAATCTCACCGGAATATTTGGTGAAGACTGCTCGCTAGAGTACTTGCGCAGAATGTGTGTAGAATCTAATCCGAATAGTGTCGGCGTTATCTTCACTGTATCTTTAATAATAATTTGAGCCGAAAGCGGAAGAGTGAACACGAGAATAAGAAAGAAAAAGAAATGGTTAATGGGGGGGGGGGATTCTTATGATGTTCATAAAATAAAATTCCTGTATGAAAATATGCAATACTTTTTACTGCAAGATTGTAGCGAGATGTATATCAATAAGCAAGCAAAGAAATTGTAAATCTTAAATTTTTACCCCGACTGAAACAAAAAGCGGACGAGAGCGTCCGCTTTTTGTTTCTAAAGCAATTTCGAAAACCTTGTCGAAGTTTTTACGGAATGGCTATATCGCAATGTTGTCGGTTTAAACTGATCTTGTTCTATAAACTATCCGCAAGTTTTCTTCGTAAGATCGAAATAAAAAATCCGATCATCACCAGCGCCGTGCCAACCCACACCAGATTGATGAACGGTTTAACGCTTGCTTCAACAACCAATACTTCTTTGCTTTTCATCGGCGGTAATTCTTTCCCTTCTTTTTTCAATCGAATTTGAATTGCCGATTTTCCTTCACCCATTCCGCCGATGCTCATTGCGATCAATTCAATCTCTCCGCCAAGCAGTTTCGATTGCGCACCGAAATATTTCTGCTGTTGTCCGTCATTCACAACGTACGGGATCACCGTTTCTTTTTCATAACCCGAAACGATCTCCAGTTTCACGCCAATCTTTGTTCCGCCACTCATATTATTTGGATTATGTCCACCCATATCGAACGCAGAGAATGTTATTCGTGCAGAGCCGATCTTCACGCTCTCTTCTTTCAGCAGTGTAATATTCCCCTGCTGATCAACCTTCTGCTCTTCAATTCCGGATGGTGAGATATAAAAATCATGCGTGAAGAACGATTCTATATCGGGATTGCGCATCAATCCCTGATTATCAGACTCGATCATTGTCGGAAGGAGTATTGCCGCTTTTCCATCCTTTTGTACGGTAACCGAATATGCTGTTTTATTTTTTCCAATGATATTTTTTCCGGTATACGTAACGGAATATCCGAGAACATTTTGTGCGGTACCTAATTCCAACATTGCCGTTTCTTTCTTGCTGAACAATCCCGACACAATTGCACCGATCAAAAACAGCGCCATGCCGATGTGCGCGAACTTTCCTCCCATCATTCGAATATCACCCCGAATGATAAGATAGATCTGTTCAAGATTAACAACAAGTGTGAACAACGACGCAAAGATGAAGAGCATATACGAAATTTCCCACGTGCTGAAATATGCAATCGCAATCGTTCCGATCAATGACGCCGTTAATGATTTCCATGCTTTTTCTATGAGGCCTTTCCCATCCTCAACATCCCACCGCACCAACAGACTGTATCCAATAAGAAGCATCATCAACACCGCGATTGGAACATGCATCTTATTGTAGAATGACGGATCGACCTGCGTTGATGAAACGATCGGCAGACTTGTTCCGAAGAATACGATTGTTGCGCTTGCAAGCATTACGAACGAACCGAGCGACAACGCAAACTCGCGTGTCATCCAATGCATTGGTTTTGCAATTGCTTTTAATTCCGCTCGACGAACGAACAAGAAACCGACGCCAAGCGCAACGGATCCAATAACGAATGCCAGCAACAAACTGTATACAATCGTTCCCGGATTGGTGAATGAATGCACGGAAGATTCACCGAGGATTCCGCTGCGCGTTAAAAATGTTGAATAGATGACAAGAACAAATTGGAGAATAGCAAAAATAAAATTTGTGCGAACAAGATTTCCGGTTCGTGATTGTGCAAGCATTGTGTGAAGTAATGCCATTGATATCACCCAGGGAATCAGTGAAGAATTTTCTACCGGATCCCATCCCCAATATCCACCCCATCCCAGCACACCATATGCCCAATATGCGCCAAGCATTAAACCTGCACCGAGCGACAGACCGGAAAACAATACCCACGGAAAAGCATTGGTAATCCACGATGAATATTCTTTTCTCCATAATGCTGAGATTGCAAAACTGAACGGAACTGCTGCTGCTGCAAATCCGATAAATAATATTGGAGGATGAATTACCATCCAGAAATTCTGAAGGAGTGGATTCAATCCGCGCCCGTCGGTCGGCAGTTGACCTGCAGAAAGTTCTCCGGGAAATTGTGCGTAGATAGATTTGAACGGTGATTTTGCGATCAAAAGGATCACTAAAAATGTTTGTACGGCAAGAAAGACGGGCAGAACGTGTGTTTCCAGTTTTCGTTTTCGTGTGTATGATAAGAGGAAAATACTCAGCAGTGCGGAACAAAAGGTCCAGAATAAGAAACTTCCTTCTTGTCCCGCCCAAAATGTTGAGAACAGAAGTGCGGTGGAAAGATCGCGTGAGCTGTAACTCCACACATACGCATTCTCAAAATTGTGTTCAAAGATGTTCGTCATCAGCACGACGGATGCAAGAAAAATTCCGAGTGCGCTAATATATAAACCAATTCGGCCGATAGATAATTTTTTCTTGTTACCGTTCGCTGCCTGAAGATACCCAAGAATCGATAACAAACCGGCGAAGAGTGAAAGATAGATACCAAAAGTTCCAAGCAGAAGCATAACTATTTCCTTTGTTATTATGGATCACAATATATATAGAAAAACGAATATTTTTTCTCTATGTTGTCTGTATAACACTCAACAATCGTACCGTTTGATATAAATATAATATACCGATTGTTCTGTGAAATTTGATTGTTTTACGTTAAGTAAAATAAGACAAGGACGTCATTTTTGAGAATTGCAACAATCCCATTGTCATTCATGAGATAGAAGGATCTGATAATCTTACATCAATATCATTCTGAGGAATCTGCCTGCCGTTAGACAGGGAATCTCACTTTCATATTTAAAATTAAAAAACGAGATTCTTCCACTTCGCTCAGTGTCAGAATGAAGGAATATAAATTATTTTATTATGCTTGAATCCCTTATTTTACACCGTCCGCTTGTTTTTTTTGATCTTGAAACGACCGGCATCAGTTTAACCAAAGACAGAGTTATTGAACTCTGTGCCATTAAAATTTTTCCTGATAAATCGCGTGAAATGCTGCTGCAACGATTCTATCCCGAAATGCCGATACCGGCTTCTGCAACCGCTATTCATGGCATCACCGATGAAATGTTGGTAAACGAACCAACGTTTCGTGAACGGGTGAATGAAGTGGCGGCATTCTTCTCTGATTGTGATCTTGCAGGATATAATATTGCAAAGTTCGATATTCCCCTTCTTGTGGAAGAATTGCTTCGTGCAGGGTTTGGAAAAAACCCTTTTGAAAAAGTAAAAGTGATCGATTCCGTTTCGATCTATTTTAAGAAAGAACCGCGTAATCTCGCCGCAGCGTTAAAATTCTATGCAAATGAAGAAATAATCAATGCCCATTCTGCTGAAGCAGATGTTGAAGCAACGATCAAAGTGTTGAATGGTCAGCTGGAAAAATACTCCGACATCAGTCCCACCACCGATGCGCTGCATGAATTCTCATTTCAAGAAAACGATTATTTAGATTACGACAGAAAATTTTCCCGTGACAAGAACGGCGATATCATTTTTACATTCGGCAAGAACAAAGGACTTCCCGTTGCAGATAATCTTGGAATGGTGAAGTGGATGCTTGACAAGGATTTTTCTGAATACACAAAGTTGATTGCACGAAAAATTTTGGATGGTGAACTTTTCTAAACGCATTCTAAAAAAGTCAACGACAGAGAACACAGAACCGCAAAAAAATTCCTTCTTTCAAATTTTTAGTATCTATTTATCCTGTTTCCCAATCTTATAACTGAAATCATCGTCCGTTTTCATTTCCTATAAATAAGACTCCGAATTCCGCCATTCCTACAACTGAAAATTGGGCAATAAAAAACTGCTGAAAATAGCTGAATTCCGCAAAAAATCACTATAAAACTCTCAAAATCAATCTGGCAATGTATTTGCAGTTGGTGGGGTAGTTTAATTCACAACACAATGGTAAATCTGGTTCTCAAGCATATCGTATGGGAACAACATAATCATCCGCAGCACAATTTTTTTTGATCAAGTCTGGAGTCTTTTAATATGTCATCAATAAAACGAGAAATGGTAAATATCGACGGCAACGAAGCCGCCGCATTTGTAGCACATAAAACAAACGAAGTGATAGCGATCTATCCCATCACACCATCATCCAACATGGGCGAATGGTGCGATCAATGGTCATCCGAAGGACAGAAAAATATTTGGGGAACAGTACCAATCGTCGCCGAAATGCAAAGCGAAGGAGGCGCGTCGGGTGCTGTTCACGGAGCATTGCAAACCGGTTCGCTCACCACAACATTCACCGCGTCGCAGGGTCTGCTGCTGATGATCCCGAATATGTTCAAGATCGCCGGTGAATTGACTTCCACGGTATTTCATGTTTCCGCACGTTCAATTGCAGCGCAAGGTCTCTCCATCTTCGGCGACCACAGCGATGTAATGTCCACACGATCGACCGGCTGGGCAATGTTATGCTCACATAATGTTCAGGAAGTGATGGACTTCGCGCTGATCTCACAAGCGGCAACGCTTGAATCACGCATTCCATTCATTCATTTTTTTGACGGATTCCGAACATCACATGAAGTGATGAAGATAGAAGAACTGGCGATCGATGATATCAAAGCAATGATGAACGATGAACTGATCACAGAACATCGTCGACGCGCACTGACACCTGAAAAACCGGTGATGCGTGGAACAGCACAGAATCCTGACGTGTACTTTCAGGCTCGCGAAACAGTCAACCCATTTTATGATCGCTGCCCGAACATCGTACAAAAAGCAATGGATCAATTTGCAAAGATCGTCGGACGACAATATCATTTGTTCGATTATTACGGCGCACCTGATGCAGAACGTGTGATCGTGTTGATGGGTTCCGGTTCGGAAAGTGTTCATGAAGCTGTAGAAGCATTGATGGAAAAAGGTGAAAAAGTCGGCGTTGTAAAGATCCGTTTGTTCCGCCCATTCTCAATGAAACATTTCATTGATGCATTCCCTGTTACAACAAAATCAATTGCGGTGCTCGACAGAACAAAAGAACCGGGTGGTGCAGGCGAACCCTTGTATCAAGATGTGATCACTGCGTTGCACGAAATGCATACAACCGGCGAATCGAAGTTCAAAGCATATCCAAAGATCATCGGCGGCAGATATGGATTGTCATCAAAAGAATTTACTCCCGCCATGGTAAAGGGGATCTTCGATGAACTTTCAAAAGAAAAACAAAAAAATCATTTCACCATCGGTATCAATGACGATCTTGGTCACACAAGTTTAGAATACGATCCGAACTATACCACAGAAAAGAACGATGTGATCCGCTCACTCTTCTACGGTCTTGGTGCAGACGGAACAGTCGGAGCAAATAAGAACTCGATCAAGATCATCGGCGAAGAAACAAACTTCTTCGGACAAGGATATTTTGTTTACGATTCAAAGAAATCCGGTTCAACGACAATTTCACATTTACGATTTGGGCCGCGTCCGATCCGTTCTACGTATTTGATCTCGCGTGCTAATTTCGTCGCTTGCCATCAATGGCAGTTCTTAGAGAAGTTCGATATGCTCTCCTCCATCATCGATGGCGGAACATTCCTTCTCAATTCTCCGTTCCCAAAAGAACGTGTTTGGGGAAATCTTCCGTTGGTTGTGCAGGAACAGATCATCAAAAAGAAAATAAATTTCTACGTGATCGATGGAAATGCTGTTGCTGTGAAAACAGGAATGGGTTCACGTGTGAATACGATCATGCAGACCTGCTTCTTCGCGATCTCCGGCGTATTACCGAAAGAAGATGCAATCACAGCGATCAAAACCTCAATCAAAAAGACCTACGGCAAAAAAGGTGAAGATATTGTGAAGATGAATTATGCCGCGGTTGATGCAACGATCGAGAATCTTTTCAAAGTTGATTATCCAAATGAATTAACAAGTACAATAACTCTTCCCCCTGTTGTGCCTGACCATGCTCCAGACTTTATCAAAAATGTCACGGCGAAAATGATCGCCGGCCAGGGAGATTCAATTCCTGTCAGCCGACTGCCTATTGATGGTACGTACCCTGTCGGCACAACTGCGTGGGAAAAACGAAACATTGCTTCAGAAATTCCTTCGTGGGATTCTGAATGGTGTATCCAATGCGGAAAATGCGCACTGGTTTGTCCGCACGCAACCATCCGCATTAAAGTGTATGACAATGCGCTTGGCGATAGCGCTCCGGAATCATTCAAGCACATGGCATACAAAGGAAATGATTACAAAGGACAAGCCTACACAATTCAGATCGCTCCGGAAGACTGCACCGGCTGCGGAATCTGCGTAGAAATTTGTCCTGCAAAAAATAAAAAGGAAACAAAGTACAAAGCGTTGAACATGACACCTCAACCCGCAGTCCGCGAACAGGAAAAAAAGAATTGGGATTATTTCCTTTCCATTCCCGAAGTTGACCGCCGCACGGTTGATGTAAAAACGATCAAAGGAACACAGTTCTTACAGCCATTGTTTGAATTCTCCGGCGCTTGCACAGGCTGCGGCGAAACTCCTTACGTAAAATTAGTCAGTCAATTATTCGGCGACAGAACAGTTGTGGCAAACGCAACAGGATGCTCATCCATCTACGGTGGAAATTTACCGACAACACCTTGGACTAAAAATAATGACGGACGCGGACCGGCTTGGTCGAACTCATTATTCGAAGATAACGCAGAATTCGGTTACGGAATGCGTTTATCGTTGGACAAACAAGTAGAATATGCTCGCGAACTTCTTATTCAATTAATTCCGCAGTTAGGTGAAGGACTTGTCAATTCGATCCTCTCTTCCGTTCAAAGTGATGAAATGGAAATCTACGCTCAGCGTGATCGTGTGAAAGAGCTAAAAAAATTACTTCCAAACATCAACACTCCGGAATCGAAACAATTGGCGCAGCATGCCGATGCACTCGTGAAAAAGAGCGTGTGGATCATGGGCGGCGACGGCTGGGCATACGATATCGGTTTCGGCGGATTGGATCACGTGATCGCTTCAGGGCGGAATGTGAACATTCTTGTTCTCGATACAGAAGTTTACTCTAACACCGGCGGGCAAATGTCCAAATCAACGCCGCGCGGAGCAGTTGCAAAATTCGCCGCTGGCGGAAAACCGACCGGAAAAAAAGATCTCGGCTTGATCGCAATGAGCTATGGAAATGTATATGTAGCGCAGATCGCGATGGGTGCGAACGATCTTCAAACGGTAAAAGCAATTTCGGAAGCTGAAGCATATGATGGTCCGTCACTCATTCTTGCATACAGTCATTGTATCGCACACGGAATAAATATGACCAAAGGAATGAACGCGCAAAAATTGGCGGTCGATTCCGGACATTGGCCGTTGTTCCGGTACAATCCTGCATTGACGAAAGAAGGAAAGAATCCATTCCAACTTGATTCAAAAATGCCGAAAATAAAGCTTGAAGATTTTGAATACAACGAGATCCGCTTTAAGATGTTAACAAAGATGGATCCGGAAAAGGCAAAACTTCTGTTGAGAGAAGCACAAGAAGACGTGATGAAAAAATGGAGATTCTATGAACAACTTGCGGCAATGAATTTTGCAACGCCGGCTGCAGCAACTAACGGACATTAACACTGCGGTGACCGTCGCCAACTAGACGACGGTTACCTTACTTAACTGGAGAAAATTATTATGGATCTATCAACTAGCTATCTCGGAATGAACCTTAAGAATCCAATCGTTCCATCGGCATCACCTATGTCACGCACGGTCGGCAGTGTTCGTTTAATGGAAGACTACGGAGCATCTGCGGTCGTCATGTATTCGATCTTTGAAGAACAGATCCGTCATGAAACAAAAGAATTATATCATCATCTTACCGTACATGCGGAAAGTTATGCTGAAGCAACATCATACTTTCCTGAAGCACATGAATATCACACTGGACCGGATGAATACCTTAACCACATTCGAAAATTAAAAGAGGCCGTCTCTATTCCGATCATTGGCAGCATTAACGGCGTAACGGATGGCGGATGGGTGGAATATGCAAAACTGATCCAGCAGGCAGGTGCTGATGCGTTGGAATTGAACATCTATTACATCCCCACCGATCCGAATATGAGCAGTGACGACATCGAACAATCATACCTAGACATTGTGAAAGATGTTCGGAATCAAGTAACTATTCCTGTAGCAGTAAAACTATCACCATACTTTACATCGCTTGCCAACGTTGCAAAACGACTCGATACCATCGGCGTGAACGGACTGGTGTTATTCAATCGTTTCTACCAACCCGATATCAATCTTGACACATTAAGTGTAGAACCGGGCGTTGTGCTCAGCAGTTCAGACTCCTTACGGTTACCGCTGCGATGGATCGGTATCTTATATAAAAAGATCAATGCCGATCTCGCTGCAACAACAGGCGTCCATACTGCAGAAGATGTTTTGAAATTGATCATGGCCGGTGCAAATGTTACGATGATGTGTTCAGCATTACTTCGTCATGGTCCGAGAAAGATCCGTGAAGTACTCACCGGCGTTCAGCAATGGATGGTGGAACACGAATATGAATCGTTCAACGATATGCGCGGAAGTATGAGCCACCAATCCGTCGCTGATCCGTCCTCGTTTGAACGGGCAAACTATATGAAGGCGTTACAATCGTATATGTAAATTAATTTCACCGGTCAAACGCCAATCATTTGACCGGTGACAAGCGTTATTGCTTGTCTAACCACAATCAGAAGTGAGGATGTTATGTCAGTTTTTTTCAGCAGGCAATGCGAATATGCAATACAATCAGTGATCTACCTTGCGCAAAAAAAAGAAGGTCAATTGACGACCATTAAAGAGATCTCGTCGCACTTGAAGATCCCGTTCCATTTTCTCGGTAAGATCTTTCAAAAACTATCACGTAAAAAATTACTGCACTCAATGAAAGGTGTTTCCGGCGGATTCTGTCTTGCCAAGCCGGCAAGTGAAATCGTCTTACTGGATATTATTTTAGCGGTAGACGGACCGGATGTTATGAATTTGTGCGTGCTTGGCTATAAAGAATGCAGTAAGACCGAGCCGTGTCCAATGCACAACGAATGGAAAGAGACCAAAGAAACATTCTTCGCTTCATTGAACAAAAAGAACATTCTCGAGATAGGAAAAAATATTAAAAAAGATGGATATAGTGCAGTGTAATCCGTAACGACACTTATCAATATTGATAAGTGTCGTTACACTGCAATTCAATCCTCTGCACTCGGTTCCGTCATTTTGTATTGTATAGTTTTATATCGATCGATCAATTGTTACCCTCTATGAATAATGATACTTCCATTGATACACCTGCAGTTGATATTCAGACAAATAACTCTGAATACAAAGCCGCTCCTTCTTCCATAAAAAAGATTCCGAACGAAATGAGAAGGAAAAAATTCAAAGCAGACCTTTCATTACACTGGTACAAAAGACTTATTAACCGGTTGAAAAATGATTTTCAATTCTTTCGTTCATCAGTCCAATTAGCATTTGCACTGCTCTGTGCATGGATCGGAATTGAATTTTATCTTTTCATGAAATGGGGAATGTCGGAAGGAAACGTACCATTCGCGGAACGACCACCGGGCGTTGAGGGATTCCTTCCGATCAGCGCATTGATGGGATTGCTGCATTGGATCTCCGGTGGTATGATCAACACGATCCATCCAGCAGGAACGATCATTCTTGTTGCGATCATTGTGGTAAGCATTATCATGAAAAAATCGTTCTGCAGCTGGATGTGTCCTATTGGAACGTTAAGTGAATCATTATGGATGCTCGGACAACAGTTGTTCAAAAAAAATATCACTCTTTGGACTTGGCTCGATTATCCGCTTCGCTCGCTGAAATATTTATTATTGTTCTTCTTTACATTCTCCATCTTAAAAATGAGCATCGAAGATCTGAATGTGTTCATTGATAGTCCGTACAATAAGGTTGCCGATATCAAAATGTATCTCTTCTTTGCAGAGATCACTCCTTTTGCATTATGGACGATCATCATTTTAATGCTTGCTTCCGTTGTCATCAAGAATTTTTGGTGCAGATTTCTCTGCCCATACGGCGCGTTACTTGGAATTGCCGGACTCCTTTCACCGTTTCGTATTACACGCGTAAAAGAGACATGCATTGATTGTGAACTCTGCACGAAAGTATGCCCTTCCAATATTAAAGTCCATCAGGTCGGGCAAGTATGGAGCGACGAATGCACAAGTTGCATGCGATGCATCGAAGAATGTCCTGTAAAAGAAACGCTGATATTGCGCTCAATAAAAAAATCTGCTTCCGTTTCGCCATTCGTGTTTGGAACATTGGTCGTTGGCATATTCATCGCTGTTACCGGACTTGGAATATTGACGGGACATTGGAAGAATTCCATTCCAAAGGATGAATATGCCAACGACCAATGTTCCAAACACGAATGGCGAAACGGAAGCAGATTTTTTTATTGAGCGCAATATCAGCGTTTCTTTTACAGG
>JANXZD010000145.1 GCA_025355705.1 Bacteroidota bacterium
AGATCTTCGTTGAAATAATCCGGATTCCCTGTTGAACATAAATAATTATTAAGAAGGTCCGCTTTGCCGTTGATGCTTTCCAAACGATTCAAGAAACTTGCTTCATATTGATTTCGCGCTCGATCTAATTCTCGCTTGGTCGGTGCTTCATTCTTTACTTTTGTTATCTCTTCCTGAATGGCAGTTTCAAGTTCTGCAAGAGAATGGCCTGAACGTGCCGTGGCAACAACAACAAATTCTGAAATTATTCTTTGTGATTGTTGATATGCCGAAACATCTTGTGCGATCTGTAGATCATATACTAATTTTTTATACAACCGCGAATTTTTACCACCGGCAAGTACGCTAGATAATAGATCCAACTCCGCATCTCCGGGAGTTAGTGAAGCCGGACTGATCCACGCCATAAATAATCGCGGAAGCTGAACGCGATCTTCAATCGTCATTCGTTTTTCTTCGTTCAGCATCGGAATTGTTCGTTCTTGCGGCTGCACTGGTTTCCCTGCGGGAATTTCATTGAACCATTTTTCCACCAATACTTTTGTCTTTATAATATCAATGTCACCAGCAATTGAAAGACTCGAATTATTCGGAACGTAATATGTTCTGAAAAATTCTTTTACATCTTCAAGCGATGCCGCAGAAAGATCAGCCATACTGCCAATTGTCGGCCAGCTGTAGGGATATCCTTTGGGAAATAACGAATCGTCGATCATGATGTCTGCCATTCCATACGGACGATTCTCATACGATTGGCGTCGTTCGTTCTTCACCACATCTCGTTGACCGTTTACTGTAGATTCAGTCATCGGATCAAGCAGATAACCAAGTCGATCGGAATCGAGGAACAGGGCAAGTTCAAGTGCATTGCTTGGAATATTTTCATAATAATTTGTGCGGTCGTTGTTCGTTGAGCCATTATTGTCACCGCCGGCAGATTCAAGCCATTGATCAAACTTTCCCTCGGGAACATTTTTTGATCCTTCAAACATCAAATGTTCGAACAGATGTGCAAATCCTGTCCGTCCCGGTTTTTCATATCCTGATCCGACGTGATACCATGTATTGACAGTTATTGTAGGCGTGGTTCTATCTACGTGAAGAAGCACAGTGAGACCGTTCTTTAGAGTAAATCGCTCATAGGGAACACTGATCCGCACACTTTGCGCAAGCAGTGTTGCCGAAACTATAAGTAAGAGAAAAAAGAGATTCCGCATTGCCGCTCCAAGTTAGTTAATAAAAATAATATCGTGGACAAAAGTAGAATTTTTATTTAGGAAAGTAAAGGATGGAATGACAAATATTGAAGATTGTAGCTAGAGGATACTTCAAAAAAGATAGCTACTTTAGCCTATTGCTGAGCCCCGATAAAAAATATCGGGGCTCGCAAGACACTTAAAGTAATTTATTTCACTGCTTGATCATAACGTGCAACAACATCATCCCAATTCACTACACTCCATATCGCACCAAGATAATCTGCGCGACGGTTCTGATATTTTAAATAATATGCATGTTCCCAAACGTCAACACCGAGAATCGGTTTCTTTCCGTCCATGATAGGATTGTCTTGATTTGCAGTTGATGTAATGACAAGTTTTCCACCGTCAACGATCAGCCACGCCCAGCCGGAACCGAAACGTCCAAGACCAGCTTTGTTGAATTGTTCTTTGAACGCATCAAGCGAACCAAATGTCGAAGTCAATGCTGCACCGAATTTGCTCGTAGCCGGGAATGCAACATCTTTTTTCAATTGCTGCCAGAACATTGTGTGATTCACATGTCCGCCGGCATTATTGCGCACTGCCCCGCGAATCGCTTCGGGAACAGCATTCAAGTTGGTGATGAGTTCTACCGCTGATTTTGATTGAAGATCAGCATGGTCCTTCAACGCGTTGTTCAGATTGGTAACATACGCGGCGTGATGTTTGCCGTGATGGATTTCCATTGTCTTTGCATCGATATACGGTTCTAGTGCATCCAACGCAAATGGAAGCGGTGCAAGTTCTTGTGCCATTGTTTTATTCTCCTTGGTTTGTGATGATAAAAAATTATTTGTTTCATTTGCATTCATTGAAAACGATGAAGTCAGCGATCCTATGAAAATTGATGTCGATGTTTTTAAGAAAATTCTTCTTTTTGGATTCATAGTTTTGATTCTCCCCTTCAGTGCAATTAAGAATTACATTCCGAGTGTCAATCGCGCTTCTTCCGACATCATACTTGTTTCCCAGCGCGGTTCCCAGACAATATTCACATTGGTTTCAGAAACTCCTTTTACGGTTTCCGTTTTTTGTTTCACTTCAACCGGAATCACTTGAGCGGCAGGACACGCCGGCGATGTTAATGTCATAGTCACATCAACCAAACCGGTATCTGATACTTCAACATTATAAACAAGCCCGAGCTCATAGATGTTCACAGGAATTTCAGGATCATACACCGTCCGGATCTGTTCCGTAACTTGTTCCTTGATGATCATCTTTTCGATCGAACTCAACTGCTGCAATGTCGGATATTTTTCGTTTTCCATTCGCTTCAAATTTTTATTATGAATGTATGTTAATTTTACTGTTCGGTCGAAACTGCCTGCTTCGGGTTTATCAATGCGGCATTCATTGCATGCCATGCTAAACTTGCACATTTGATCCGCGCAGGAAATTCTCTTACGCCGGCCAACGCACCAAGACTCCCCAATTCTTTAATTTTTTCTTCAGGGATATCATCACCAATCTTCGTCATAATGACGGAATGGAATTTTTCAAACAACTCTTTTGCATTTGCAATCGTCGTTCCTTTAACCGCTGCGGTCATCATCGAGGCGGATGACTTAGAGATCGCACAGCCGCTCCCTTTGAATCCAATATCAGAAATAATATCGCCATCCAGCTTCACCCAGATGTGATAATGATCTCCACATAATGGGTTATATCCATCAGCATCATTCGTAAAATGTTCTAGTTCCTTAAAATTTCTCGGTGATTTATTGTGTTCAAGAATTAACTGCTGATATAATTCGTTCAATTCACTCATCCGAAGATCTCCGAAACTTTTGCGATTCCGCGCACCAACGCATCCAATTCTTCTTTTGTATTGTAAAAAGAAATTGATGCTCGTGCAGTTGCGGGAATTCCGAATCGCTTCATCACTGGCTGAGTGCAATGGTGTCCGGTACGGATTGCAATTCCCTCTCGGTCAAGAATTGTTCCTATGTCGTGTGGATGAGCATTTTCAAGGACGAATGAAAGAATGCTCGCTTTTAATTTTGCTGTGCCGATCAATCGTAGCCCGGATACGTGATTTAAAATTTCAGTTCCATATTCAAGAAGTTCATGCTCGTAACTTGAAATCGCATTGAGTCCGATGATATTCACATAATCAATCGCCGCGCCAAGTCCGATTCCGCCGACGATGTTTGGAGTTCCCGCTTCGAATTTGTAAGGAAGATCATTATATGTTGTTTTCTCAAAAGTTACGGAACGAATCATATCTCCACCCCCCTGATATGGTTTCATCTGATCAAGAAGCGCAGCTTTTCCATACAACACACCGATACCAGTCGGACCGAAAATTTTGTGTCCTGAAAAAGCAAAAAAATCACAATCAAGAGCACGCACATCCACCGGAATATGTGCAACTGCCTGTGCTCCATCAATCAATACCGTTGAACCATTACGATGTGCGAGTTCGATGATCTGTTTTACCGGATTGATCGTTCCAAGCGAATTTGAAACGAACACAACCGAAACGATTTTCGTTTTTGGCGAAAGTAATTTCTCGAATTCTTCAATGACCAATTCGCCGTCATCATTCATTGGAATAATGCGAAGTATGGCATTCCGTTCTTCACAGATCATCTGCCACGGAACGATATTCGAATGATGCTCCATTGCTGAGATGATTACTTCATCTCCGGCACTCAAAAATGTCTTGCCAAAACTTTGTGCAACAAGATTGATCGAATCGGTCGTTCCTTTTGTAAAGATAACTTCCTTATTGTCAGCCGCATTGATAAAGTTCTTCACTTTGCCGCGAGCTTTTTCATATTCAAACGTAGCAACTTCACTTAAATGATGAACCCCGCGGTGGATGTTCGCATTTTGTTCCCGATAATAGATGTTTTGAATATCAAGAACTGCATTTGGTTTTTGTGTCGTTGCCGCATTGTCTAGATAAACCAGAGGTTTTCCATGCACCATTGTTGAGAGTATGGGAAAATCTTTTCTCAGGGTTGTTACATCAAATGCTATTTGGGTTTCCAATTCGGACATAATTTAAGCGTGAACGATATCAGGTAAATTTCCGGTACCGAGTTTTGCGCGAAGATGATCGACAACAATACGGTCGACATGACGACGCAGGATCGGATGAACTATTTTTTCCGTAGCTTCCGCAGCATAACCAACGGTGAGGATTCCTTTTGCATTTTCTTCGGATATTCCACGGGTCTTCAAATAAAATGAATGGGTTTCGTTCATTCCACCAACTGCAGCACCATGCGTACATTTCACGTCATCAGCAAAGATCTCAAGTTCAGGTTTCGTATCAACAATCGCAGTATCGGACAGCAGTAAATTTCTGTTGGTTTGTTTTGAATCGGTCTTTTGCGCTTCCGGTTCCACGTACACTTTTCCGTTGAACACTGCTCGTGACGAATCGGTCAGAATTCCTTTGAACAATTCATGGCTCGGACAGTTCGGATGAATGTGATGCATGAATGTATGATGATCGATCAATTGCTCACCTGAGGTGATATACAGTCCATTCAAATTACACTCGGTCGATTCTCCGTCGATAATTACGCTCATATCATTTCGTGCAATTGCTCCGCCAACGGCAAGAGAGAAGACATGAACATTACTGTGCTGATATTGGTGTACATGCAAATTCTCAACATGAAATGATGATTCGCTTTCTTTCTGGACTTTAACCAGCTCAACAACACTTTCGTTCTTTACAACTACTTCCGTGACTACATTCGTGAAATTTGTATTCTCTTCTGCTGAATAAAAACTGCTAATGAAATTCACTTTTGAATGTTCTTCAACAACGATCAAATTACGAATGTGCGAAACAGATTGTTCCGTATCTTTTTTCGTGGAGATGAACAACAGATGAATCGGCTTCGCAACTTCTACATTCGCGGGAACATGAATGAACGCGCCATCATTGATGAATGCAGTATTCAACGCAGTGAATGAATTTTTCTGATACTTCACATATTTTGTAAGATGCTGCAGAATGACATCATTATGTGTAGCGTATGCTTCAATAAGATTTTTAATTACAACACCGGTTTGTAAGCCATTCAATTGTGAATGTTCTTTAGAAAAATGACCATTCACAAATACGATAACATACTGTTCAAGATCGTTTACCAATAATGATTTCACAAGTTCTGCAGAAACTGATTGCTTTCCTGCCGAATATGTGAACGGTTGTTTTGCGATCGGTGCTACATTCGTGTATTTCCAATCTTCATCCTTCG
>JANXZD010000502.1 GCA_025355705.1 Bacteroidota bacterium
TTTAAGGCAAAAAACTACGGGTGGTTAAGCCTCACACGCGAAAGGTCGTAGGTTCAAGTCCTACAACGCCCACAGATATTTCTCACTATAAATCTCCATCCCAAAGTAAAAAACCATTTTGCCAAAGGTTCCTAAAAAATAATCCAACCTAAACATGAAACAATTCGCTAAAATATTTTTTTCCCTTTTTATCATCATAGTAAATCTTTCGGCACAGGGCAAAGTATATCTCGTTCTCGGATCGGATACCGGTATTTGGGAAGGGTTGGACGTAAGCATGTATTATTGCACGTATAACCTTGGCTTATATACCGATGTGACACGAAATGCATATAAAGTAATGGATCCAACATTCCGAAATCAATTCAAAGATTCGTACGGACAATCGATGAAAATGACATGGTGGATGATGGCGGGAAATGTGTACCGCTTTGCCACAAATAACAATGTTCCCGTTCCCAATACCATGACACTGTATTTAATGAGAAAATATCATGGCGAGAATGCCAAACTTCTCGGCGATGAACTGTCGTTGCATTACCATACGTTCAATTGGACAGATTACAATAACGATGGATCGTATTATTGGAATCAAGCGAAAAATTTTAATGAATGCAGAGAAGATTTTGACATAACAATGGCACAATTTCTTCTTGACGAGAACACGTTTCCGGTCTCGTACCGTAGCGGTTGGCATTATATGGATAATGAATGGCAAAATCATATTGACAGCCTCATTCCATATTCACTGCACAATGATTATCCTGCAAAAAGAACAAGTGTATCCGAACCAATTGATAATGTTTATGACTGGTCGCGTTCTTCAAAAGAATTCGTACCATTTCATCCTTCTCTTTCTGACTACCAAGTACAAGGGAATGGAAAGGGCTGGAATACGCGCTCCTATTATATGGGAAGCATGCAGCAGGGAGACATGGATGCATTCTTTATTAAAGCACTGAATGGTGTTAACCAAGTACCATGTTTGTGGGCGCATTTACCGGAAGAAGATTTTCCGCAGAACATGAAAAAAATTGACAGCTTAGCTCACATCTCTGCAGCAAAGTATCCTTCGGTAAAATTCATGTACTGCACTGCAATGGAAGCAATGCAGCGATGGAGAAATGGAAATGATACAACCGCTCCCGTTATAACAATTCAGGAATCATTTTCTGGAGAGAATGTTTCGTTCATCATTCAGACGAATGAGAATATTTTTCAGGCAGAACCATTCGTTGCCATAAAAGACATTAACGAACACTATTCCATTTTACACTGTGCTAAAATTACAGCCAATCAATGGTCAACAATTGGTTTATTACCTAAGGGATCCATTGCAAAAATCGGCGTCGCTGTCACTGATACAATGGGAAACCTTGCGACAGGTTTTTTGAATTACCGAGCTGATGACATCTACATTGATAATCTTGACAATACATATAAAGAAATAAGCGGAACATGGACAACAAACTCCTCGAAATCCTGGGGAAAGGATTCGCGACAATCACTCCTTAGCGGCAATGACACGGCTGCAGTACAATGGACGCCCAATATCAAGAAAACAGGATTGTATAATATTTTCCTGCAAATTCCCTCGGTTCAAAATCAAGTAAATTCAATCGTAATTAAAACGCGTTCAAACGGTCAATTAATTGATAGCGTTACCATCAATAATCCTATCACCGAAAACAATTGGACGTATACTTCGACGGTACAATTATCGGAAAATGTAGAAAACCTTATCCAAATGATTGCCTATGGAAAAGATCAGGCAGGAAAAATGTTTTGTGCAGATGTCGTAAAGCTATCAGGCTTGGTAAAAGACCGACAAATTTATACTGCTGTTAAACAAATTCAGATAACGCCAATCAGCGAAGAGGATACCGTTAAATACCTTCTGCCGATAGAGAATCATGGAATCCAAAACTTAACGATCAGTGAAATGGTTTCCGTCAATAATTTTCTTGTTGCCCGAGTGCAATCACCGTTAATAATTCCCGGAATGAAAAAAACATTTGCTCCGTTTTCATTCTACGCAAAAAACGCCGGGGTTTTTTCTGACACAGTGATCCTGAAAAGTAACGATCCTTTCAATCCTATAATAAAGATCCCCGTATTTCTTGCAGTGCAACCCTATTTCTCAATAATTGATAATGACGACAGTGCAAACTATTCAGAATACGGATCCTGGTCAAAAAGTGTCGCACAGATATGGGGTTCTTCCAGTCGATATGCTCTGTCCGGCAATAATGCAAGTGCAATATTTTCAACGCAGATAAAAAAGAACGGATCATATGAGATCTTCGAAATAGTTCCGACGACAGTCAACGCACTCACTAATGCTCTTTACATAATACGAAACGGTTCCGATACACTTGGAACGGTGACTATTGATCAAAATAAGGGGAGCGGAAATTGGGTGTCCATTGGACAATACTCCCTAACGAATGCCTTGCCCATAACAGTGAAGGTTATGGACAAAGGTACTGCTTCTAATCTTGTGTTACGAGCCGACGCAGTGAAGTTTCAACTATTGACTCCTTCAACCGTGTATCGGTCACCTCATCTCGATATCAATGAATTTGCACTGGAACAAAATTATCCCAATCCCTTTAATCCCATAACAACAATACGATTTCATCTTCCGCATGAGATGGTTGTGAACATCACTATTTATGATATGCTCGGTCGTGAAGTCCGAACTATTCTGCGGGAATTACAATCGGAAGGTATGCATATCATTCAATTCAATGGAAGCGATCTCGCGAGCGGGATGTATGTGTACAGAATCACCGCAGACTCGTATACACAATCCAAAACTATGATGCTGTTGAAGTAAATCCTCAAAACCCCAATAATTTTATTCTTGCGTTCAATTCTTTCCTGCCGTAGATTTAGTATATTGATTTGGCTTTTGAAGCATCCCGTAAGACAATGCCTCCAAACAATGGAGGCAGTTTTTTTGCGTTTTTACAAATAATTAATCTCACAATCAATTACAAATAAGAAAGATCTCTATGAAACAAGTTCTCATTGCAGCAACATGCATGCTCCTCATGGCATGCGGCGGCGGAAAAAAAGCGGAATTAAAGACTGATAAAGACAGCGTCAGCTACAGTATCGGAATGGACGTTGGAATGACATTTCAACGACAGGGTATTGAAGTAAACCCCGAAACATTCCTACAAGGATTCAAGGATGTCGCCGACACATCGGCTAAACGATTGATGACTGAGGAACAGGTCAGAACATGTATGATGACCTATCAACAAAAGATGATGGCAAAAGCTCAGGAAAAAATGATGAAACAATCTGGTCCGGCAAATGCCGAAGGAGAAAAGTTTCTTGCTGAGAATAAAACAAAACCGGGAGTTGTAACAACCGCAAGCGGATTGCAATATAAAATCATCAAAGCTGGATCAGGGAAAAAACCAAGTGCGGCAAATGAAGTAAAGGTCCACTATAAAGGAACATTGATCAACGGAACCGAGTTCGATAACTCATATAAACGAGGCGAACCAATTACACTTCCTGTTGGCGGTGTGATCGCTGGATGGACTGAGGCACTTCAATTGATGCCGGTCGGATCAAAATGGCAATTGTTCATTCCTGCACATCTTGGTTACGGAAACTCACAATCAGGCCCGATCCCTCCCGGATCGACATTGATCTTTGATGTTGAGTTGCTTGCAATAGTAAAATAATTTCAGATCAATCGTTCTTTAACAGCAACGCACATCGTGTATGATGTGCGTTGCTGTTTTTAAAAACAAATGAACATCACTTGATCAACGTCATTTTTTTCGAGTTTGAATAAAGAACATTCCCGCCATTCAACGATATTGCTTTGATTGAATAAATATACATTCCTGATGCCAGACCATTTGCCTTGAATGTATATTCATGGTTACCACTTATTAATTTTTGATCGATAAGCTGTATCACTTCCCTTCCGAGCAGATCGTAGATCTTCAACTGAACAAATGCATCACTGGTGATCCCAAAACGAATTGCTGTGGAAGGATTGAACGGATTTGGATAGTTTTGATGCAATACGAAATTATCCGGAACATATGATTCCGTCTGCGATTTAATGTATTGATTTTTTCCAATGATGAGTGAATACGG
Source organism: Bacteroidota bacterium (assembly GCA_025355705.1). Lineage (GTDB taxonomy): Bacteria > Bacteroidota > Ignavibacteria > UBA10030 > UBA8401 > UBA8401. The sequence goes on from JANXZD010000502.1 coordinate 4,129, forward strand.
CATTGTTCCTTGTTGTTGCTGGATCGTGACACCATTCTTATCATCAGGTTTCAGCATTACTCCGGTCTGCTTGTTCATGAAGATAATTTCAAATCCTTCCGGAATCTGAGTCACGTTTTCAACGGATAACCGGGCAGTTTCATCGTTCGAAGGTTGAAGAATAAAATCCCAGGTTTGTCCATCTCCAAATGTCGGACGAACATCGCTGGCAAAACGGGGATTCTTGCCATCCCATTCTTTTCGTTCAAACCAGATAGATCCTTGATCGGAAAAGATTGGAGGTTTTCGTACTTCAAATTCATCAATTCCTTGCTGTGCTAATGGATCGATGCCGACGAATGCTGTCTTGTCTGAATTGAATGACGATGAATAGACTAAATTGAACATGGATGTTGAGACCAATTGAGTTGTATTGGGAGTCGGGGAAAATGGAAACGGGATCGACAGAAATCCACTATTACTGTAATAATAATAACCAACGTACGGAACCATCACATCGGACTGGACAAACCCTGCGGACCCTTCGTATCCGTAAAGCAACGCACCGGAACCAAGACCATTTGCTGTAACAACATCGCTCCATTTTATTTTTACCGG
>JANXZD010000183.1 GCA_025355705.1 Bacteroidota bacterium
CTGCGTTCGTTCCGTTAGGGGCGGCAGAGAGCGAGATCAGTCAGGCATTGACCCCATGGAAAACGATCGCACCATTCACCAACGGTGCATACGTTAATTTCTTCAGCAGCGCAGACAAGGACAATATTGCTGCGGCATACCCGAAAGAAACGTACAACCGTCTTGCAGCGATCAAAAAAATGTACGACCCGCAAAACATCTTTAACCAAAATTATAATATTTCGCCGGCGGATTAACTTGCCGGCAGGATCTCTTTTTTCCGCAGCACGCCCGCGCTGATCAACGCGATGACAAGTCCGACCGGAAAGATCTCTGCCAATGTCATGCCGTATCGGATGAACGGGTTCTTATACATCTCTTTCATGCTCTCCATCTCTTTTATTTTTGCATCGATCTTCTCCTGTGCCGTTCCTTCCTGTTTCATTTTGGCGATGAGTGAATCAGTGTATTTATTCATGAAGTTTTCTTTTACACCAGGCACACCGTTATAATATACTTCCCATCCTGTTGCATAAAAGAATGATGCAATCGAAGCGATTGCTAATCCTACTTTAAGCCCTTTCCAAAAAGTGATCGCACCGCTGCTGTGCTTGTCACGGAACGATTTTATGCCGAAGAAGATCAGCGACAGGACGATGATCATTGTCGCGTAACCAAACAGTTCGGAATGTTCCTTCAGGATTCCCCGATCCATCAAGTAAAAACTGATGACGAACATCAGGACCATCAGCAGTCCGGAAATGGAACCATAGATAAGAGCTATTTTTTTCATAACGGTTTTTCTCCTTTTTTTTCCTTCCAAGATACGACATCAGAAGAGGAATGTGCATCACCCAAAAGTATGATTTTTGATTGTTGGCTCGCGCTCACCCGAATGTCCTACGGAAGAAGCATCAATTCCTTCGCTTTTTTGATCGCTTCGGTTCTTCGACGTGCACTCAGTTTGACGAATAAATTGGATGAATGTGATTTGACCGTATGAGGCGAGACGAAGAGTTTATCCGCGATCTCCCGATTGGACATTCCTTGAGCGATCAGTTCCAGCACTTCCAGTTCTCTTTTACTGATGCCGAGTTTCTCAAGATTCGATTCATTGAAGGAAAAATTCGGATCGACGACGATGGTTTTTTTCTGCGTTAATTGCCTTCCGACCCAAACGCCGAGGATCGTGAACATCAGTGCAATAATACCGATATAGAATTCAACGGAAAGATCCTTCACCATGAATTGGTAATCAACAAATTTTAAGATACCGAGCAGAACGGCCATTGCACCGCCGTAGAGAAGAATTGTTTTTCGCATAGGGGAAACTGCAAAAAGTGAAATTAAAAGGCAAGGGGAGAATATTTTATCAACTTCCCAATATCCACATTGAGAACGCTAAGCAAGCGAAGCTTCATTTCGCAATAAAGCATGTGAAACGGAATTTTTAAAATCAATGTTCCCAAAACAGAGTTTGGGAACGAGAGTATTGTTTACGTAAAAGAAAGAAATTACTTCTTTTCCCCTGCAGTAAAATTTACCCATTGTTCTGTCGGCCGGTCTTTTATTAATCCTTCGATCCAATCAAATTGTGGATGTTCTTTTAAATATGCCGCTGCACTGAACGGCATTCCGCACGATGTTCCCCACCGCGCACGAAACGACATCTTCTTCGCCATTTTTGTATCGACAACTTTTCCATCATACGCGCCGAGAGGATAGAACGGTTCATCAAGTCCGGAAATCTGAGAATCCAACTCCCAATGTCCGCAAATTGCGCGTGCACCCGGCGTTGATGTTTTTAAATATGTATCCATGTGATCGGCAAGGAACAATTCCGCTTTTGCAAGATCGATTTTTCCTTTGTTCTCTTTCATCAATTGTTTCCATCGCACACGACGGGCAATGTCCGGGTTCTTAATGTTCAATTCGTTGGATGTTGTTTCAAAGCGGAGAATCTTCAGATCTTCAGCAATGTTCGATCCGGTAAAATATCCATTCTTCGTTCGTTCAAATCCGACATATTTCAATCCCAATTCAAGTCGTGCGATCTCATTTGTGTTGACATCGCCGATGAGCCAAGCGTTTGCATACCCGCCATTGTTTCCCTTTTTCATGATCGTGCACCACTCATCAATGGAAGAAGCATACTGTGTTGCAGTTCTCATTCGAGCAAATTCTGGTATTCCATCAGGATCGAACGGCTCAAATCCACCGATGGTTGTTTCGGAGCCGACAAGTCCCGCATCAGTAATGAAAAAATCGGTCCCGCTGTGGATCAATCCTGCTGCAGCTTGCATCAAAATACGGTGACCTTTTTCAGGGACGATATCCATGATTACGTTGAAGTTTGCAAAACAGTATGAACTCCACGTATTATGACCGAGCACGATTCCGCCATCCTTCGTCATGCTGCCGGTGGCGATGAATGAACTGCACGATTCTTTTTTTGATTTCGGAGCATTGGGAGAGATTGTATCTTTCACAGTGGGCCACCAACTGCCGATCAATTCCGATGCTGAATTGTACGCGATCACTTCTTCCTTAGTAATTGCAGATCCTGCGGCTGTTAATCCTTCCGTAATTCCGTTGATCTCCTCGAGATTTTCAGAATCGATCTTCGCAGCAAACAGTTCCGTTGATCGTGCAACGATCCATGACCATTCCATTGCACTTTCATATTCCCACACTTTTCGTTGAATGCGAATTCCTTCGGTGATATCCTTTGCCAGAAGATATCCATGCTGGAATCCACGCTCTTTTGGTTTTCCTTCGATATGTAGATATATCCAGCCGTTCTTTTCATGTTTTTCTGATTTGGTAAGCCATTGTTGCTGCTGTTTCGTCAGAGGGGAAGATGATTGTGGGGTTGTTATAGATATGAACGCAGCAAGATAAAAGAAAAATAATATTTGTTGTGCCATAATAGAAAATATTCTTCTGATAAATAAAAAAATCATATTAATGCAAGACTATTAGCATCACATCATTCAAGCATGACAATATTTTTTATTTCAACGTCTTCATATCGATCACAAAACGATATTTCACATCGCTCTTGAGTATCCGTTCATACGCTTCGTTGATGTAATTGATATTGATAACTTCGACATCGGAAACAATATTGTGTTTAGCACAAAAATCAAGCATCTCCTGTGTTTCCGGAATTCCTCCAATGTTCGATCCGGTGATCGATCTGGCGTTTCCCAGCAGGAGCGGGCCGGTGAGCTGGATCGGTTCCGGCGGAATTCCGACGCAAATATGCACGCCGTTGGTGCGGAGCATTTTCAGATACATATCATAATTGTGTTTCGCAGAAACAGTATCGATGATAAAATCAAAATGATTTTTAAGTTGCCGCACTTGTTGAGGATCCGTTGTCAAACAAAAATGATGCGCACCAAGTTTTTTTGCATCGGCTTCTTTGTGGGACGAAGCGCTCAACATCGTCACCTCTGCACCGAATGCGGCTGCAAATTTCACCGCCACATGTCCGAGTCCTCCTAAACCCAGCACACCAATACGATGTCCTTTGCCGATCTTCCATTTGCGAAGCGGCGAATAGGTTGTGATCCCCGCGCACAATAACGGAGCAACACCGTCCAGCGGAAGATCCTTTGAAATACGGACAACGAAATTTTCATCAACGATGATCTGATTGGAATAACCTCCGTAGGTTGGTGTTTTACCATCATTCTCAATAGAATTATATGTCCAAATCGTTTTTCCTTTTTCGCAATACTGCTGTTGTCCTTGTTTGCAATTGCTGCATTCCTGACAGGAGTTGACCATACAGCCAACACCGGCTAATTCACCAACGGAAAAATTCTTAACATTCTTTCCGATATTGATAATACGACCGACAATCTCATGTCCCGGTACCATCGGATATCGTGAAGGTCCCCATTCGCTTCGCACCTGATGAATATCCGAATGACAGACACCGCAATATTCAATCTCTATTCGCACATCATTTATTCCGACATCTCTTCGCTCAAAATTCCAGGGGGCTAGTCGATCGGTTGAATTATGAACAGCGTATCCTTTGGTGGGTATCATAGTAGTTTTTAATTGACGATAGTTTTGAAGTATTCATTGGTGAAAAAAATATTTGCCACAAAAACGCTAAAGCACGAAGTTATATACCGATGCAAATTTTGTGTCTTGGTGGTTTTGTGGCAATGCTTTCCACAAAAAAAACGTTCTCCTTCCTAGAGTCGTAATATCTCCTCGGAATAGAGAACGAAATACAGAACAAAAAATGCTACTAATTTTTCGGCAATTGATTCAGTACAAGCCAGTAATATCCGATGTTCCTGATCGCTTCGGCGAACTTTTCAAAATCATCCGGTTTTACCACATACCCGTTCATTCCTAGGTTCTTTCCTTCGACGATATCTTTCTCTTCGCGCGACGTAGAGAGTATCACTACCGGAATATTTTTTGTCCGTTCATCCGATTTGATCTCTTTCAACACATCCAAGCCGCTTTTTTTTGGGAGCTTTAAATCAAGAAAGACGACCTTTGGTGCATTCTCTATCGTTCGGGATGAGAACTCTCCGCGGCAGAAAATAAAATCCGTTGCCTCTTCACCGGTTTTTACCCAGACGAAATTTTCTGCAAGGTGGTGCATATTTAATGCTTTTAAGGTAAGTTCTGCGTGATAAGGATTATCCTCAACAAGCAGAATATTTATTTTTTGATCTGACATAGTGCTGTCCTTTCTGAAAGAACGAAATTGCTTCAAAGGGGTCCCCATGAAACTTCGTTCAACTATCACTGATATGAATTGTAAAGACTGCTGTTGATTATTTGTTTGGCAATGAAAAATAAAATGTTGCCCCTTTTCCAACATCACCTTCTGCCCACACGTCACCGCCATGACGGTGGATCACTCTCCGGACAATGGACAATCCGATTCCGGTCCCTTCGAATTCTTCATTCGTGTGGAGGCGTGAAAAAACGCCGAACAGTTTTCCCGCGTCTTTCATGTCGAATCCTGCCCCCGAATCCTTGACAAAATAGACACTTTTACTCTCTTCAGTACGTCCGCCAACTTCTATTGTGCGTTCATCTTTTGCTAAAGTAAATTTAATCGCGTTAGAAAGCAAGTTGCTCCAGACCTGCCGTAACAGCGTTCTGTCTCCCCGCACCGGCGGTAAGAGAGGAATGGTGATCAGAATCTTTTGTCGTGCCTCCGGTGATACGATCTCATCATATGTTTCCTGTGCAAGAGCGTTCATATCGATCGTAATTGTATCTAACTCTTTCTTGTTCGTTTTTGACAACATTAACAGCGCCGAGATAAGTTGCTGCATCGTTTGCGTATTTGTTCGAATGATCGAAAGGAGTCTTTTTCCTTCTTCATCGAGTTTATCACCAAGATGCATTGCAAGAAACTGAGTGAATCCGTTTACCGCCAGCAGGGGTGCTCGAAGATCGTGGGAAACGGAATAACTAAATGCTTCAAGTTCTTTATTCGCATTTTCCAATTGCATGGTCCGTTCGGCAACGCGTCGTTCCAATTCTGCGTTGAGTGTTCGCACCTCCTCATCAGCCCGCCTCATTGCTTCTTCGGCGAGGACGCGTTCGGTGATATCTCTTGCCACCGCTTGGAATCCCATGATCTGACCATTCTCCATAAGCGGTTGAACATTCTGTCCCAGCCAGAATTGTTTTCCGTTTTTGGTGACCGCGGGAAATTCCAAATATGAACTATATTGACCATTGAAAAATTGCGTAGCATAATATTGTCGTGCTTTATTGCGAAAGTTCGGATGGAATAACTCGAGATAATGTTTTCCCATAAACTCATCCTCTGCATATCCGAAGATCCTAAGACTCACAGGATTCACATAGATGAATCTTCCTTCACCGTCCGTTCGGTAGATGATATCGGCGGCATTTTCCACGAAACGGCGATATTTTTCCTCGCTCTCTCGCAGTTTTTCATACAATAGTTGCAGATCAGGTTGTTGTGGTTGCATGTGGAAGATGTTGAAGTCTGAAAATCTTTTAGATACTACTAGAATGTAAGCAAGATGTTAGATACTATCAATGAGCGTTTTCTTCTTTGTATTCCGACACTTTTTTTGTTTAAACGTTGTAAAAAAGTAGAATCATTGTTTGACAAGAACTCTAAACTGGAATTGGAGGAAACACGATTCCGCTTAAAAGAACGATACGGAGCAATGTTCGATTAAATTCATATTGCGTCTCGACTCAATATTCTGTAAGATATCCCAAATAATCCACCGATTTTGATTTGTTGTATCTGAATCAAGCAGTAAACTATCCTCCACACAACATACGTTAGGAGCCATCTATGGAACAGCAAAAAGTTGACATGTTTTTAATGACACAGGGAAAATATTTTGAAGGATATCAGCTGCCGGCCATCCGCGATCAACTGTTAAAAATGGACGATTCAAAGTTCATTATGCTGCAAGCGGCAAATCTAAAAGATCCTACAACAACGCTCATCATTTCAATCGTTGGCGGAAGTCTTGGAATCGATCGATTCTTTCTTGGTGATACAGGGCTCGGTATCGCAAAACTACTTACATGCGGCGGCATTGGTATCTGGGCGATCGTTGACTGGTTCCTTATTCAGGGACGAGCACGTGAATTGAACATGGAACGCTTACAACGAGTGTTATTCTAAACTCAAAGTGACCATTTTTTGGAAACCATTAAAACGATTTTTGAATTTAAATTTTGATCTCTCATCCCGCGGCTTAAGCTGCAGACTGAGAAAAATAAATCAAATATTTTAATCGTTTTAATGAATTAAAAATTATCTCGAGTTAACCATAGAACTGTGAACAGAAGAAATTTATATACTCTTACGTTATTGCTTTCTCTTGCCGGTTATGGTTGGCTTTCGTGGAATCTGTTCGAACAGTCTGCCCATCACGATACCCCGACACTCTGTTTGGTAAAACATGTTACCGGCATTCCATGTCCATCCTGTGGTACAACCACGGCATTGATCGAGCTGATACATGGCAATCTATTTTCATCACTGCTCATCAATCCATTTGGATTGTTAATGATGATTGCGCTGATTGTTTTCCCAGTCTGGATTACGGTGGACATTCTAAAAACAAAAAACAATTTTTTCAAATTCTATCAATGGTTCGAAAAACAGTTTAACCAACAGCGATGGGTTTCAGTTCCCGCAGTTATTGTTGTTGTGATCAATTGGATATGGAATATTTCTAAAGGACTCTAAGGTGACCGAACACCCGTCATTCAGCTATACGCCGAACGAATACGAAGCGGAAAAAGCATCAAACAGTTATTTGATGTCCGTGATCGCCGTAATGATCGGTCTCCCGCTTCCGGTCATCAATCTCATTGCCACAGCAATTTTTTTTATTGCCAATAAACGGGCAACGCATTTTGTTCGCTGGCATTGTATGCAGGCCTTGCTTTCCCAAGGATTCACGTTTCCGATGAATGTTACAGGAGTGTATTGGACGTTGTCGATCGTCTTTGGGGCAAACATCATCTCGAATAATTACATCGCATATATGACCACCATTGTTGTCTTTAATATTGCAGAATTTATTGCAACAGTCTATGCTGCCGTTCAAACCCGCAAAGGCAACCACGTTGAATGGTGGCTGTTCGGACCACTCACACACCTTTTGATCAAAGCCTGATATGAAAAAAGTTTTCACGCACGCATTATTCCTCTCGGTCACTTTCTTTGGCACATGGTATCTTCTCGGCTTGGTCGATTATCGAAGTATCTTTAATATTGAAGAATTGACAAAAGAGAATGAACAAAAATTAGGAAGATTGATCCTTGATGCTGTTGCAAAAAGTAATAAGACCATTACGCAGGACAGTGTTGTTTCCGTTATCAGTGGAATTAAAAAAAGGATCTGCGAAGCGAATGGAATTCCGGATTCTACGATCACAGTACATATCGTTTCTGTTGATGACGTGAATGCATTTGCGCTTCCCGGAAGACATCTCGTCATCTATTCCGGATTGATCAATTACTGTGCCTCTGCCGATGAATTAGCCGGCGTAATTGCCCACGAAATTGCACATATGCAATATGATCATGTCATGAAAAAAATGATCAAAGAGATCGGTCTTGCAATGGTAATCACGCTCAGCGGCGGTGATTCCGGGTCGGAGATCGTGCGGCAGACAGTGAAACTGCTTTCCTCAACGGCGTTCGAACGTGAGCAGGAAAGTGAAGCTGATGCATCGGGCGTTCATTATTTGGCAAAGGCAGATATCGATCCTCAGGCTAGCGCTGATTTTCTTTTTCGGCTTTCTCATGAAAAAGAGAATATTTCTTTACAATTTGAATTGCTGAACACACATCCAAATTCAAACGACCGTGCAGCAGAGATCATCAAGCTTCGAAAGCAAGAAATATTCACATCACGCCAGATCTGTGATTCGATATCTTGGAAAAAATTTCAAGCGGCGGTACTGCAGCGAGTCAGCGAGAAAGATGTATTCTAAGATTGCCGAATTGTAATATCCTATCAGCGTTATTCTACCTCTGATGGGATATTTTCATCAACGGAAAAACTATAGCGAATTCCAACGGAAAAATATCGAGCAGTATTGATGTCCGTAGAAAAAAGCGTTGATGAGCCGGACATAAGCTTGATTGAACGACGTGCTATCGAACCGAATTCAGCATCCATTCCGAAATCTTCAGATAGTTTTACCGTACAACGAACCGCTATTTTTACTCCGGTCATTTGCAATTGGAGATCGTTTGATGATAATACAACCGTACCTTGATTGGCTATTCTTGCGCGTTCTCCTGCAGCACTGATTCCCAATTTCAATGCAACACTGCTGTTGGGTTTATACCGTATAGCTAACGAGAACGGAAGTATGACGGTGCTTGACCATTCATCATGTATTTGCCATTGCATTCCAAGAATCGGTAAAAGCAAATCACGTCCAAACAATGAAGAATAATTTCCACCATAGATCAAACGAAACGGATCGGAAAGACGGTACAAACCTAATGTAGTAAGAGTAAATCTCATTTCAGGGGAGTCGCCAAGCAATTTGTCTTCGGCAATGCCGAGGCTGCTGTTAATCAAATACAAATTCTTTGATTCTCCGATATAGATCCATGATATCCCAATTCTTCCCGTGGTTATAACACGCTGTTCGGTAAACAGAGAAAGCTCCGTCGTATTTCTGCGAAGTGTTCCGGTTAACGAATATTGTTGAAAGGAAAATCCTTCATTTGAAGCGTTCATTGCTCGGTGGACCGGAATAACCGCATTAATACCACTCCATCGTGATTCATACGCACCACTGTTCGTTATGAAATTTGTCTGTGGAATTCGTCCGAATGAAACCCTGATCATTCCGTTGAGTGGATTATTATCAATTGCTTCCTGTGCGAGGCAGGATGAGGCGACCAACAGAATGGAGACAAGAATTCTGTTCATA
>JANXZD010000505.1 GCA_025355705.1 Bacteroidota bacterium
ATAATGGATCGATCAAACGACCTGATTGTAATAATATTTTCTCAGACATAGTTTTCCTTATAATTATTCAGAAGCACCAAGTAAATAGAGAATTGCCATTCGTATTGCTACACCATTCAATACTTGTTCCAGAATCAGTGAATGTGGTCCATCAGCAACATCTGCAGAAAGTTCAACGTCGCGATTGATTGGTCCTGGATGCAAGATTGTGATGGGATTATCAACTTTGTCGAGCCGTTCTTTTGTTACACCAAAGTATCGATGAAATTCTCTCAGTGAAGGAAAATACCCTCCTGCTTCCCGTTCAAGTTGAATTCGCAATACATTAAGTGCATCAACTTTAGGAAGGATATCATCAATGTGATGATATACATCCACACCGAGGTTTTCAATTCCTCGCGGGATCAAGGTAGAAGGACCGCACACGGAGACCTTTGCTCCCATTGTTTGCAATCCAAAAATATTGGAACGAGCAACACGGCTATGCAGCACGTCACCGACAATACAGACATGAAGTCCATCAAGTTTGCCGAATTTTTCACGCAATGTGAACATATCAAGTAATCCTTGTGTTGGATGCTCGTGTTGTCCATCGCCTGCATTGATAATATTTGCATTGATCACCTTGGTAAGAAAATCTGCGGTGCCTGCAGCATTATGACGAATGACAACCATATCAATTTTCATTGCTTCAATGTTTCGAGCCGTGTCTTTCAAAGTTTCACCTTTTGTGACACTTGATGTTGAAGTTGCGAAACTAAGAACATCAGCGGAAAGACGGCGTTCGGCAAGTTCAAACGACGTTCGAGTTCGCGTTGAATTTTCAAAAAACAAGTTGACGATTGTTTTTCCTTGCAGTGTTGGCACTTTTTTAATTGGGCGATTAAGAATTTCTTTGAAGGAAATTGCCGCATCAAGAATTTGATTGATATCGTCCTTAGGAATCCCTTGTAAGCGCAGTAGATGACGACTTGAAAGTGCCATTATTGAATCCCTCCTTCCGTCTCCAAAAGATACACTGAATCTTCGCCATCAATCTCACTCATCATGACTTGGATCTGCTGTACGTACGATGTTGGAATATTCTTTCCGACAAAATCTGCCTTGATTGGAAGCTGCCGATGTCCCCTATCAATCATCACCGCAAGTTGAATGCTTGATGGCCGCCCAAGATCTATTAACGCGTTCAGCGCAGAACGAACAGTGCGTCCTGTAAAGAGTACATCGTCAACAAGAATGATATTTTTGTTCGTAATATCGTACAGTATATCTGTAGTTTTTAGTTGAGGCTGGTTTATCTTTCCCCGAAGATCATCCCGATACAATGTAATATCGAGACTGCCAATTGGGACTGGAATATTTTCCATTTTTGAAATCTTCTGCGCAATACGATGAGCTAGAAAATCTCCTCTGGTACGGATGCCAACAATACCAATTGTCTCCGCACCTTTGTTACGTTCTAAAATCTCATGAGCTAAGCGGTTAACTGTGCGGGCAAATCCTTTCGCGTCGATGACCTGTTGTTTTACCATACAAAAAAACCTCCGATTCTCTTTGAATATGCGAGAAGGAGGTCATTGTGGGTACATCGTGCTGATAGGACAAAGTATATCATACTGTGCTCCTTTCCTACCTCTCTGGATAGAATTAAAGGAAATAGTGGATTAAGAATGAACAAAAATACAAAAACTAAAATAGTAATTCAACTAATTTGCTTCGATCTGTTTTCTCCAATTTTCATCACGCAATTCATTACGATGTGTGGAGTGAAGAAGAATAAAATCGGAAAATCCAGTTCTGTCGCCAAAAATAAACTGAACACCTCCCTGAATAGAATTATAGTACCAAATTTCGTACGGTTTTACATCAAGCTCATTTGCGTGACGTTCAACTTCATCTGGTGCGCCGTACATTATATAGACTCTCCCTCTGTCTGATTTCCACCCTTCTCTAAAACCGGTCTTATATTGATTGTTAGCTATTGCAACTCGTTTAAAATATTCTTGTTTCGTTTCGTTTTGAGGCGTCGTGCGATCCTCATCTCTATACGTCCAGAAGTCGAACATCGCTTTACGTTTAGCTTCAATACCGGTCAATTTCTTATACTGCTCGATCTCATTCTTTGTAGCAACGTATCGAGATTGTTCATTTTCTTTGTCAAGTTCAGATTCACTCATTGTAGCATATTCAGTTGCATCTACATTGGATGCCGATGGATTGGTCAACGTATCATTCGGTAATGTTGGGTTGTAGATAAAGAACTTCTTCGAAGTTGAATATTGGGAATTATCGACTGAATCGATAACAATAAACGAAAATGTATAGACTCCGGAACGTAATGAATTTACCTTCATCATTCCTACATCAACATTTGAATCATTGATCCGCCGTTTTACTTTCTCATGGTTTATGACTTCCTTACCGACAGCATTCGTTATAATCGCTTTGGTAAAATAATTATACGATTTTTTCTTTTGAAGGTTGTACGTCTCTAAATAATAGAACAATGCAGGCTGGTGAAGGCCAAACATTTTAGTTGGATTCGATTTCACTTCAAATGTGTTCTTATAGAATCGATTTGTTGAATCACGGTCGATTTGTTGTATCGATGTGCATAATTCAACATCGCTCAATGCGATA
>JANXZD010000194.1 GCA_025355705.1 Bacteroidota bacterium
TTTATTGGTATTGATTGTTGTTGCATACTATTACACTAAACTATCAACAGTAGTGTTGTTTTGGATGGCATTTGTATTAACAAGACCATTTGGTGCAACGTTTGGTGATCTGCTTACAAAGCCGATTGAAAAAGGGGGAGTGAACTTTGGGACGATCGGATCGTCAGTGATCCTTTTTGGAATTCTTGCAGTGTCGATAACAATATCAATGGTGAGGATGGATACGGCCGGAAAAAATAAGATTACATGACCGTATTTTTCTCAATTATTTTTTAAGTGCTGAAACCGGATTCATCGCACGTAGAGTTCCGTGAACGCTGCATCGATAACGTTATGATCGTACAAATTATTCCTTCTTTCGTTGCAGAGGAATTGTGGAGTGGACAAATGTCATCAGTTCAGAGATCGAACCGGGAACACAATCTGCCGATATCTTTTTCTTCACCGTTTCTGACGCGGCAATCCCTCCCACGATCAATTTCCCGTTGATGATCTTCGTTGTTTCATGTAACGCTGCACAATCGTCGATCAATTGCTTTTGAGTTCGAGGAGTCATTGTTGAAACACAAATGATATTCGGGATATAGTTCTCGATCGCATCAATGAATGAGTCCTTCGGAAGATTTGTTCCGAGATAGTACGTTGTCCAGCCTTCTGCTTCAAGGATATTGGTGATGCAGGTGATCCCGATCTCGTGATATTCAAATTCTAAACAGCCGCATAACGCAATTCCGCCATGCTTTGGTTTTTTATGGACATGATCCTGCAATTTTATGATAGCGTGCAGAGCAGTGTTCGATGCAAGATGCTCTTGTTCAATGCCGATCTTTTTCTGCATCCATTGTTCCCCAATCTTTTGAAATGTAGGGAAGAGGATCTTCTCAAAGATCTCTATTTGCGAAATTCTATTTGCGTACAGAAAATTCAGATAGTGAAATGTATTCTCTCTGTTTCCTTCTAGAACCGTATTGAAGAATATTTCGCTTAATGCAGGAAAATCTTTTGTGAGAATCGCGTAGTCCGTTGAGACAGTGACTTTGCTTAATTGTTCTTTTGCCGGAACGAGCAGGTCGGTAACATCGTACGAAAAGGTATCCATAAACTGGACAACATCTCTCATCTTGTATTTTCGATGACCGCCTGGAGTTTTAATACACCGAAGAGAACCTTTGTCAGTCCACCGTTTTATAGTTGATTCATTGACCTTCAACATTTTTGACACTTCATTTGTGGAGAGTAATCCTGGTTTCATATTAAATACCTTAAATGAATGATAAACACGTTATGCAGGTTATGCACGTTATTAAAGTACTAATTTATTTTGACTGCGTCAAGCGCAATTTTGAATTGAACGGATAATCTTTGCACTAATGCATTTATGAATCTAAAACTACATGTTTTGCTATAGTATTTACTGTTTCGCTCTTATATTCCGAACGGTTATCAATTCAACCGTACTCAACAATGGAAGGATTGGTCTCACATTTTGTCACTTACTGTATCAAGACTCTCAGGGATATATGTGGATTGGTACAAACGGAGGCTATATTAAATAAGCCGACTGGAAATTGAGAAATTATTCTGTGGATTATAATGTGCCGGCGATCGGTGTCAATACTCTTATGGAGGCCGATAGAAAACAATTGTTGAACAGATGATGGACTCCATCGCTAACACGGTGGAGTTTTTGAACGCAATCTGCTTCCAGAGGTTGACCAGTTAGCAAAATTAGTGCGTTCATTATTGATTTTTCCTATATTCATCAATCAATGCACACCATCATTACAACATCGTATAGAACTGCGGCAGAACATATCATGAACGGTGAAATCGCAGCATTTCCCACTGAAACAGTGTACGGGCTAGGGGCAAATGCATTTGACAGCAACGCTGTGAAAAAAATATTCATAGCAAAAGGCCGTCCTTCTGACAACCCGTTGATCGTTCATGTTGCGGACGTTGATCACATTTCATCCGTTGCTGCATCGATTCCAAACTATGCAGAAAAATTCATCGAAAAATTATTTCCCGGTCCGTTGACTCTTGTTCTGCCAAAGAATAAAAAAATCTCCGCGTATGTTACTGCGGGGCTTTTAAGTGTAGGCGTACGGATTCCAAACCATTCAATCGCAAAAAAATTCTTGAAAGAATGTAGCGTTCCTGTAGCTGCACCGTCGGCGAACATTTCCGGTTCGCCAAGCCCAACAACATGGCAAGCGGTAAAGAATGATCTGAACGGAAAAATTCCATGTATCTTAAAAGGAGATCCGTCGCAGATCGGAGTTGAATCCACCGTTGTTGATTGTACGGGGACCGCTCCGGTAATTTTACGGGCAGGTGGTGTTACATTGGAACAATTACGCGCGATCATTCCTGCAACACGGCTGCAAAAAAGACAGCAATCAATTCCGAAAAGTCCCGGAATGAAATACAGACACTATTCTCCTCTTGCCTATGTATTCATTGTAAGCAACATGACTGAGACGGTGCCACTAAAATCATCAGCATATATCGGTCTAAAAAATATTGGAAAAAATCATTTTGGATTGAAAAAGATCTGCCGGACAGAGGAGGAATATGCGAGATCGTTGTTTCATTTCTTCCGCGAATGTGATAAGAGCGATATAGAAACGATCTATTGCGAAAGTGTTAGTGAGGATGGCATCGGTCTTGCAATAATGGATAGGATACGAAAGGCATCGTATCAATAAAATATTTGCATACAATGGAGTGTACGTGAAAAAAATAATTCTGCTGTTCTTGATCATTAGTACAGCGTGTGTTGCCCAAGATAAAAAAAACTATAAGGAAGAAGTAAAAGCAATTTCTCCGGTATTGCTTCACACTGATTCTAAGAAAGAAATGAAAGACGGCGAGATGAAACAATATTTTCTCGTTCTATTGAAAAGAGGACCGATCCGGAATCAGGATTCGGTAACATCAGCAGCCATTCAAAAAGGACATCTTGACAATATCACGCGTCTTTATAATGAAGGAAAGATCGATATTGCTGGTCCAATGGGGTACGATGGTGATCTACGGGGAATCTTTGTCTTCAACTGCGATTCGTACGAAGAAGTACAACAATTATGTTCGACCGATCCTGCAATTAGATCAGGCAGGTTGATTGTAGAAATATATCCATGGTGGGCGCAAAAAAGGGGTAAACTTCGATAGTGATCTCTGTGAAAGAACATATTTTGTTGTCCGAATATACTACACTTCATCTTGGCGGGAGTGCGAGATATTTTTGTGAATGTTCTTCTATTGACGATCTACGCTCAGCACTTCAATTTGCAAAAAAGAATACTATTCGGACGCATATTTTTGGCGGAGGAAGTAACACGATCTTTGCTGATGAAGGATATGATGGATTGGTGATCAAGATCGGAATGAAAGGAATCTCATTTGTTCATGATGGAGATGACATTCTTGTCAGTGCTAAAGGAGGAGAAGATTGGGAGCTATTTGTTGCAATGATGGTTGAGAAAGGATTTGCAGGAATTGAGTGTCTCTCAGGAATTCCAGGACTGGTTGGTGCAACGCCGATTCAAAATGTAGGAGCGTATGGGCAAGAAGTAAAGGATACGATCGAATTAGTTACGGTATTGGAAAAAGAAACGCTTCAGGAAAAGATATTTCTCAATTCGGAGTGCGGATTTTCGTATAGAGAAAGTAGATTTAAAAGTACTGATAGCGGAAAATATATCGTGACTGAAGTTGTTTTTCGATTGGAAAAAAATGGAGAGCCTTCAACGCATTATCCCGAAGTACAAAAGATGATAGAACGCTCTGTCTTGCTTTCGAGATTGGCTGATGGAAAAGAATCGCTTTCCGCCGTACGAGATATTGTTCTATCATTACGAAAACAGAAATCAATGGTCATCGACCCGAACGATCCGAACACGCGTTCCGTTGGTTCATTCTTTCTTAATCCGATCGTTGATAAGGAAATTCTTTCAACGATCAACGATCAATGGAAAGTTATCGGCGATGGAACAGCTGTTCCGACATTTTCATTTGGTGAAAAACAGAAGATCCCTGCCGCGTGGTTGATTGAAAAATCCGGTTTTAAAAAGGGATATAAAAAAAGCGGTGTAGGGATATCAGAGAATCATACGCTTGCATTGGTGAATTATAATGGAACTACTCAATCACTGTTACGGTTAGCAGAAGAGATACAGAATGGAGTTGAAAAAGTATTCAATATTCGCTTGCAACTGGAAGTAAATGTCATTTCTTAAATTTTTAAAAGGAGCTAACATGAAACAAATCGTTATTGCGCTAATGGGTGTTTTTGTTATGGTGAATGCCGTCAGCAAAAAAGAGAAAGCTAACTGTTGTTCGGCGACGGAAGAATTCGCCGCATTTGGCAAAAGTATGGCATTTGTTTCGTTGCACGAAGCTCCGGAGCCATTTGAATTTGTCCCGGCAGGAGGAGAAATGAAGAGCATCAAAACTTCCGATAATATTGATGCTAATATCTATGAGGTACGCAGCCTGCAAGCAAGCGACAATTACATTTTTCTTTTTCATGAATGGTGGGGATTGAATGATTATATGAGGCAAGAAGCGGAAAAAGTTCGAAGAGAAATCGGGAATGTCACAGTGATTGCCGTGGACCTGTATGACGGAAAAGTTGCCACGTTACCCGATTCTGCCCGTGTGTATGTAGGTCAGGTTAATGAAGTGCGTGCGCGAACGATCATTAAAGCGGCGATCGATTATGCTGGGGCAAATGCAAAGATCGCAACACTCGGATGGTGTTTTGGTGGCGGTTGGTCAATGCAGTCTGCATTGATGCTTGGCAAACAGGCAGTTGGCTGCGTGATCTATTATGGAATGCCGGAGAAAGATGTAAAAAAAATTTCAACACTTAACTGCGATATCCTTGGAATCTTTGGGAGTCAGGATAAGTTCATTAACACGGATGTTGTGAAAGAGTTCGAAAAGAATATGAAAGCGGCAAAGAAAAAATTAGAAGTAAAAACATATAATGCCGATCATGCATTTGCAAATCCGAGCAATCCGCATCATGACAAGGTGATGACCGCTGATGCGAATGCAATAACGATAAAGTATTTGCGATCAAAGTTTGATAAACCATAAATTTATTCTCTTTCGGGTATAATACCTCAACGCTTGTGTTGTCATTCCGGCGACTTGCCCGCCAAGCGTTCAGGCGGGAAGCCGGAATCCACAAGATGGATGCCAGCGTACGATGGCATGACAAATACTCTGTAGTTTGCTGCAGAGTATTTATTAAAGATTTTGAAAAAGACTGGAGGCGATACACATGAAAAAGACTCTGTTGTATCTGATGGTTGCAGCATTTTCTGTCTTTGCACAAACCCCTTATGATTCATTGTATCTAAAAAGTTCTGTCTATAAAAACCGCATTGCAATGTTTGCTGAATCCAAATTCACTTCCGCTAAAATTGTTTTTTTTGGCAACTCGCTCACATTCGCCGGAGATTGGAATAATCTGCTTGGACGAGACAGTATTGTCAATCAAGGAATTGGCGGTGATAACACTCTTGGAATGTTGCATCGATTGCAGTATGTCTATCAATTGCACCCAAAAGTATGTTTCGTGATGGCGGGGATCAATGATATCTATGCTGACGTTCCGGTTGAAAAAATATTTGAGAATTACAAAAAGATCATTGATACTCTGCGGTTGAAGCATATCGCGCCGATCGTTCAATCCACACTTCACGTCAATCCAAAATGGAAACGGACAGAAATAAAAAACCCGGAAGTGAAAAAGCTCAATGATCTTCTCTCAGAATACTGCTCCGTCAACAAGATTACTTTCGTCGATCTGAACGCAAAACTTTCCGTCAATGGAATTTTGAACGATCAGTACACAACCGATGGTGTTCACTTGACCCCGCCGGCGTACATCGTATGGAGTGAGATGATCGTTCCAATTTTACGAGCTCACGGTTTGTAATTATTCACATATTCAGTATATTTACAAGTCATTTTTCTATTTCTATTTAATGAGGAGATGTTTCATGAAGCAAGCGTTGTCAATCTGTGCAATTGTTATGTTAAGTATTGGAGTGCTCAATGCCCAACAACCATCTAAACCGGCTGCGAAATCAACAGCTAAAAAATCGACCGTAAAAATGAAGACTGTTCAAGAAAAAATGAGCTATTTAAGCGGCTTCGATCTTGGTCTTAAAGTGATCAGCAATTGCAAATCAAACAATTTTCCATTGTCGAACGAAGGATTCATCAATGGCTTGAAAGCCGCCCTGGAAGGGAAAGAAAATGTTCTTTCGGCAGAAGAGATTCAGCAAGTAGTTTCTGAGTTCCAAAAGAATTCACCACAGGCTCAGAATGATACGAAACTGCAGGAGATGACGGCAAAGTATAAAAAAGAAGGGGAAGAATTTCTTGCTGCAAATAAATTGAAAGACAGTGTGAAAGTGACGGCGAGCGGACTTCAATATAAGATCCTGCGTGAAGGAACCGGAAAGGCTCCTGCTGAAACCAGCACGGTGACGGTTCATTATCGCGGAAGATTGACGAATAATGTTGTGTTCGACGAATCGTACGGACGAGGAGAACCGACCACATTCCAATTGAATCAAGTGATTAAAGGATGGACGGAAGGTCTGCAGTTGATGAAAGAGGGAGCAAAATTCGAATTCTATATTCCCAACCAACTTGCGTACGGCGAACGCCCTGCAGGGCAACTGATTCCTCCCGGTTCGATGTTGATTTTTGAAGTTGAATTGATCGCGGTGAAATAATAGAAGAGTAATTATAGATTTCTTCAAAGGCGGACAATTGTCCGCCTTTTTTATTGCTATACCTCGCGGGAAAAAATCAGTATATTTCCTGCACTAAATTGTGAAAGGAAATTAGTTCATGTCCACTAAAGCAGTTCTCATTACCGGTGCAAACGGAGAGATCGGCCACGGTCTGGTCTCACGTCTTACTGAAAAAAATCCGGAGATCAACATTGTCGCGATCGATGTTCATCCGCTCAGCAAAACATTACAGGATCAATGTCACGAAGTGATCGTGGGTGATATTATGGATTCATCACTGCTCGATCGTCTTGCCGCGTTTTATGATTTTGAAACAATCTATCATCTTGCGGCGATTCTTTCCACTAAAGCAGAGCGCGAACCTGTTCTCGGCCATCGTATCAATGTTGACGGTACGCTTGGATTATTGGAACTTGCGGCTCGTCAAGCGCGCGCAACCGGAGAAAATGTAAAATTTCTATTTCCCAGTTCGATCGCAGCGTACGGTCTGCCAAATGTTGCAGTAAAGATGAAAGCGGGAAAAGTAAAAGAGAATGAATGGCTCGATGCCAGGACGATGTACGGCATCAATAAAAAATATTGCGAAGATCTTGGACGATATTATAATTGGTATTACCGACAGCTCGATCCGCAGCAGACCACGGCTCATGTTGATTTTCGCGGGATCCGTTTTCCCGGACTTATCAGTGCAGTAACATTGCCGACCGGCGGAACGAGTGATTACGGTCCGGAGATGATGCATTATGCAGCGCAGGGTAAAGTGTACGACTGTTTTGTTCCCGAAAGCGCAACACTGCCATTTATGGTAATGCCCGATGCGATCAATGCATTGTTGAAACTTGAAGCGACTCCTGCAAAAAATTTGACGCAGGTTGTCTATAATATTGGAGCGTTCTCTGTTTCCGCAAAAGATTTTTATGATGTGATCAAAAAAGCGTTCCCCAGTGCCCACGTGAATTTTAAACCGGATGTGCTTCGTCAAAAGATCGTTGACAGCTGGCCTGCGGATGTTGATGATTCGTTAGCGCGTAAGGAGTGGGGATGGTCGCACGAATTTGATTTCAAACGGGCATTCGATGAATATCTGATTCCCGCCGTCAAAAATCGCTACGGAAAATGATCGAGTTTTATCCGTGAAAATATTTAGCCACGAAGTTCACAGAGAATTTATTTCATACTTTCTCTCTTTCATTTCTGTGGCTAAAAAATACGATTGATTATCGGCGTGTCCATTGGATAAATTTTTCAGTCAACATTGGAAAAAGCCTCATCAATTGTCCGCCGATATTTCCACCGTGAGAATTCAGAGCAAACTGTTGTAGCGTTAAAGCCACTCTGGTTCGTTTTGAGAAAAGAGTGTTCCATTCTTTTTTATAACGCAGTTCTGTTGTTTCAGAAGAAAGTTTTTTGTTCTTTGCTTCAGTCAGAATCGTTGCAACAAGCATTCCGCTTTCAATTGCCATACCAATTCCATCTCCCGCAAGAGGTGCAATAACACGCGCAGAATCACCGATCATATAAATTCCATTCTCAACCACTGATCGTTCACCAAAGTAGATATTACCCGTTCCATAGACCGGAAGTTTTAACAACGCAGGAAGAGGATCGTGAATGAACAATTTTCTAAACGC
>JANXZD010000217.1 GCA_025355705.1 Bacteroidota bacterium
ACCGAAGCGGGATTGACGCGCATCGGCACGATCAAATCAGCCGTTGGAATTGGAGCCTTATTAGCCGAAGGAATTGGCGACACCATTCGCGTTTCATTGACCGATGATCCTGTAAAAGAAGTTGAAGTCGGTAAAGAAATTCTTCGTTCACTCGGACTTGCAACACGCAATGTGGAACTGATCGCTTGTCCAACCTGCGGGCGTTTAGAGATCGATCTCTTTGGGATTATGGCAGAATTGGAAAAGCGTCTTGAAGGAGTAAAGAAACCGGTAAAGATCGCCGTGCTTGGTTGTGTTGTGAACGGACCCGGCGAAGCAAGTGATGCTGACATTGGAATTGCAGCGGGCAAAGGTGTCGGAATTTTGTACCGCAAAGGAGTAATGATCAGGAAGATCAAAGAGAGCGAGATTGTTGATGTGGTTGTGGAAGAAGTTCACAAATTTCAACCCGAAGCATAAGGAAAAATATTTAGGGTACAACAAAAATGTCGAGTATATGCTCGACATTTTTGTTTTTCTAAATATTATTCATTGAAATAACTGAATCGGTTTAGGATTGCTGTCTTTCATCTTCCGACATTCTTTTCTTCGATATCGCATAGAATGTTATCAAACCTAGTCCGCCGAACAAGAAGATAATACCGGTCGTGATTTGTTCTTCGTGAGAAAAGAACATTTGAGAAAGAAAAGCACTGACCAGAATGCCGACGCCGATGAATGCTGCCAACATTCCGTATTTTAGGGCAGAATAAGGATTTGTTTTCCATGCGGATCGTGAATACAAATGCTTCAGATCTTCGTTCACCAACCCTTTTTCAATGATCGTCATTCGTTCTTTGTGACGCACTTCTAAAAATTTGTATAATACGGTGGCTACGGCTCCGAACATAAAAATTGGGATTAAAATTTCTTCGTTCATAAAACCTCCTCTATTTGTTTATTGATGTTTGTTCTTGGCTTTATTACTTTGACTTGAAGTATGGCGGTAAGGTTTCAATATTCACAACGAATATTTTTTTGATATGAATAGTCGATTCTTGAAACCTGAAATGCAGAATCTGAGTCTAAATCAGTGTATGTTCAGCAAAAAACATGAATGAAAACCACTGACAGTGAAATTATCCAACGTGTTATAGAGGGAGACCAGCGGGCGTATGCCGAGTTGGTGGACCGACATAAAGATAGAGCGATGACACTTGCAGTGAGGATGTTGAAAAATCGGAGTGAGGCTGAAGAAGCATTGCAGGATGCTTTCGTGCGTGCATATAGAGCGTTACCAAGTTTTGAGAGGAAATCGAGTTTTTCAACATGGTTCTATAGAATTGTGTTCAATGTATGTTCATCAGCGTTGAATAAACGCGGCAATCATAATCTCTTGTTGATCGATGAACAGAACGATGATGAGATGAAGATCGAGATCCCGTCTGCTGATGATGAACCTGATATAGAACTTGAAAGCAAAGAGTTCTCAGAAATTGTTCGAAGAGAGATTTCCATCATGGAGGAGAGTTACTCTTCAATCTTGACAATGTTTTTTTTACAGGAAATGAGCTACGATGAAATTATTGCTGTTACAGGTCTACCGCTCGGCACGGTAAAGAACAGATTGTTCCGTGCTCGGATGCAATTACGGTATGCTGTACTGCGGCATTTTTCGGAAACGAAACAAATGGTGAATATATGAAGAACCCCACGATGCAGGAATTAATGGAATATCTCGACGGCACGTTGAACCCGTTGCGTTATCGCGAGATAGAGATCATGATCTCAAGATCTTCCGGTTTACAGAAAGAGATGTTGTTGTTGAAAGCGATCCGAACAACAGTGAGGAATGATATAGCAGCTGTACCGTCGAAAAAATTCACTCCCAATGTGATGAAGGGTATTCTCCCGGTTCAACAGGAATCGTTTTTATTTCGGTTAGTGAAAAATTCGTCAAATCTGTTTGCAATGGTTTTGGTGCTTTCAATGATCGGGATTGTATTGGTATCTAATCCATCGTCATCCACCGGCAGTACCAATGCACTATCAAAAAGTATTGAGTCGTATACCACAACATACAGCTCCGCAATAGAAACAATCTCGAATTGGACAAAACAATATACCCATCCTGTGAATCAAGCGGTGAACACATCGTCGGGTAAATTTCTTATGATAGGATTGCTCACCTTTTTTGTCTTTATGATCGTGGATGAATTGTTCGGCAAGCGATATTTCCACTCATGAATAACGAGCTGAATTGAAATCTATTACCATTTCAGTAAATATATTTTTTTCGAGATACCGTAATCGTATAACTTCTTGCAAGCCCAAGCACTTTTTAGTATTTTGACTGCACAATAATAGAAAGCAGACGTGCAGTTCAATGTCTAAAAAACAAATTCCTCGGATCAAAACCGATAAAATAAGCCTAAACGACATTTCCGTTTTCCCATTCTTCAGAAAATATCTTGTACACAAACTTGCGGGAGGCGCTCTTGCGGTTATCTATTTGATCGCAATGCTTTACATTGGCATTACGTATCACGTTGTGGGGGATTATCATGTTGAGACCGATTTTTTCCAAGCCTACGTTCCTTCGGCCAAAGATATCCTTAAAGGGATATGGACAATAGAGGATTTTCGCGGACCTGCATATCCCGTTTTACTTGGGTTGTTTAGTTTGGTATTCAAGGATTTTTTCGTTGCAGGGATCATTGTCTCAACCGTTACTGCCTCGCTGACGTTATTCTTTACGTTTGAAGTGATCAAAAAATTGTTCCGTTTCGACATCGCGTTGATCGTTATAGTGCTGACCGCATTCAATAAAATATTTGTTCAATATAGCTACACCGCTGGTACCGATATGACGTTCAATTGTTTTACGGCAGCAACAATTTATTTTCTATTAAACAATGAACATCGCTCTTGGTTGAATATCATTTTGGCTTCATTTTCTGCGACGCTTGCATATCTTACGCGGTATAACGGAATATTTGTAATAGTGGCAATACCTCTGATGGTGATCATGTTCAATATCTATAAGATCGAAATGAAACAGAGGATAATTCTCTCTGCAGCATTTATCTTCTCGTTCTTTCTTTTTATCACACCGTGGGGCATTCATTTATTGATTGAAAAAGGGAGTTTTTTCTATAATAAGAACTATCTCAATATTGCGTATGAGATGTTCGGGAAAGGAAAAATTGGATGGGACCAATACTGGAATGTTGAATCTGCCAAATATTCTTCGTTGTCACAGGTTGTATTTGTCGATCCGGGATTATTTGTATCCACGGTCTTCAAAAATCTGTATGAACATCTATTCAGTGATCTTGAATTACTAGTCGGATGGGGAATAGGGATCTGTTTCTTTGCAGGAATTATAGGATTGTGGAAACAGCGTCCGAATGCTCGTCAAGCAGCATTTTATTTCTTTGGCATTTTAATGTTCCTCGTGCTGCTATTGGTCTTTTATGGTGAGCGATTTTCGATGTATCTTATCCCTGTATACACAACATTTGCAGTAGGAACGTTAACGTGGGAGCGATGGCGTGGAATTCCATTCTATAATGGTGTAATCGTTGCAGCGGTTCTGATTGTATGGACATTTGTCGGCTCATATAGTTATAATAGATTGAATATTGATTCCGGTCCAAAGGAAATTAAAGTGATCGCAGATTGGTTCAATGCAAATATTAAAGATGCCGACGAATCGAAGGTCGTCGTATGTCGCAAACCACATATTGCATTCTATATCAATAAGACAATGAGATATTTTCCATACGTCAATACGTTTGAAGACCTAGAACGAGAAACAAAAAAACTTAAAGCAGATTATTTTTTTTACGGAATCTATGAAGCGAATATGCGCCCGCAATTTCAATCGTTGTTGAAACCAGCGAATGCACCGGCGTGGCTTGAGCCAATTGCATTTACCAGCACACCACCCTCTGTATTATATAGAGTAAAATACTGATTTGAGAAAGTTCACTCATAAATAGATTTAAGTTTTTTTAGAAAGAGAGAACACTTGCCACAAACTATAAACATACTCTTTATCGGCGATATCATTGGAAAACCGGGACTGGATCTTGTTACAAATCTTATCAAAGGTCTTTTCGATAAATACAAAATTGATTTTTGCATTGCCAACGGTGAGAATGCAGCCGATGGAAAAGGGATTGAAGAAGGTCAGGTAAAACAATTGTTCGATCTCGGAGTGCACGTGATCACCGGCGGAAACCATACATTTGACCGCTGGGATATGCGGAAAGTGTACACATCGTTCAAACATTTGCTTCGACCTCTGAATTTCCCACACGGTACGGCAGGAATTGGTTACACAATTTATGAACTAAAAAGCGGTGTTAAAGTAGGAGTAATCAATCTGCAGGGACGAACCTATATGCAGCCTATCGAAGATCCGTTTCGTACTGTCGATTGGGCGCTTGCAAAGATCAATGAACAGACGAAAATCTCATTCATTGATTTTCATGCAGAAGCGACAGCCGAAAAAATGGCACTTGGATGGTACGTTGACGGACGTGCAAGTATTGTTGTCGGCACTCACACGCACACTCCAACTGCCGATGCACGAATACTTCCGCGTGCAACAGGATTTATCACCGACGTGGGAATGACGGGACCGTATGATTCTGTGTTAGGAATGAAAAAAGATCTCGCCATCAAACGGTTCCTTACTCAAACTCCGCATAAATATGAAACTGCGATGAACGATGTTCGTCTCTGTGGAATAATTGCAGAGGTTGAAGTGGAAACCGGAAAATGTATGAAGTTCGAACAATTGATTTTCCCTAAATTTTAGGTCACACAAAGTCACAAAGAAGATTATGACAATCATTGATGGTAAAAAAATATCGCAGGAAATACAGACTGAAGTAAAAACTGCGGTAATGAAAATGAAATCGGAAAAAGGATTCGTTCCTGGACTTGCGGTTATTCTTGTCGGAGAGAATCCTGCATCGCAGGCATACGTGAAAAGCAAAGGGAAAGCGTGTGAAGAACTAGGGATATATTCGATCACCGAACGAGTTCCAGCGACGGTCAGCGAAACAGAACTGCTATCAATGGTTGAACGATTCAATAATGATACAAAGATCCATGGCATTCTCGTTCAGCTTCCGCTTCCGAAGCATATTGACGAACAAAAAGTGATCGAAGCGATTTCGCCGACAAAGGATGTCGATGGATTTCATCCGGTCAGTATCGGGAAAATGATGATTGGGATCGATACGTTCTATTCTGCGACGCCCTTTGGTATCATTGAACTGTTGAAACGCTGCAAGATCGACCCTTCCGGTAAGCATGTTGTTGTTGTCGGGCGAAGCAACATTGTTGGGAAACCAATTGCGAATATGCTTATACAAAAAAAGGAATGGGCGAATGCCATTGTTACGATTGCACATACCGCTACAAAAGATATTTCGTATTACACAAAACAGGCGGATATTCTGATCGCCGCAATTGGAAGACCTAAAGCGATCACCAAAGAGATGGTGAAACCAGGTGCTGTGGTGATCGATGTCGGTATCAATCGTATTGAAGACGCAACGACAAAAACCGGAACACGGCTTGTTGGTGATGTGGATTTTGAGAACGTGAAAGAAATTGCATCGGCGATCACTCCCGTTCCAGGTGGTGTTGGACCGATGACGATTGCTATGCTGATGATGAACACTCTAAAAGCAGCAGGTGGAAGAGTTTAGATAAAACTGCTAAAAAGTAAAAATCAAAAAGCGCAGACTCTCGTCCGCGCTTTTTTGATTTTACGTGAATATCATTGGATTAATTCCGTAACTCGGTTCGTTTCCGGCTGCTCTATTCTCACAACACGACGGCGTGAGTCTTTCTCTATCCAGAACAATGATGTTCCTTCAAAGTCATTCGATTCAATTTTGTAGCAATCCATATCTCTGATTTTTTCCTCT
>JANXZD010000221.1 GCA_025355705.1 Bacteroidota bacterium
CTGCGTGTCGAATGTGTTGTAGAATGTGTTGGTCATAAAGTCATCCAAAAAAAAAAATACGTCATGCTGACGAATGTCAGCATCTATTAAAAGTTCAAGATCCTGAAACAAGTTCAGGATGACGTTTTATTTTTCCATCAAATCTTTTAACTCAGGATTTATAGTTTTAATCAAATTTATTTTCCACTCACGATGCCATCGCTTCAATTGTTTTTCACGGGCAATTGCCAATTGAATGGATTGAAACTCTTCAAAATATAATAGATAATACAATTTATATTTCAATGTAAATTGTGAAGCAGTACCGTTACGATGTTCTGCAATCCTTGCTTCAGGTTGCTTGTTACACCAATATAAAGCGTTGTTCTCGCAAAATTACTTAGAATGTATACGTATCCTTTTTTCAAGAAACAGATGCCGAAACAAGTTCGGCATGACGTGATTTATTTTTTTCGTCTACCTGCGATGATATGCTAAATATTCTGTGCCCTGTTCCTCAACTGAATCCTCGCCACAAAAAATGTCGTTGGAACGGTGATCAATAAAATTCCAATGATCGTTTCGAGACTGAAAGAACGATTCCACCAGACAACATCAAAGATCGTAGCAAATGCGACCTGAGCCAATCCAACAGTGGAATTCTGCGCCGGATTGCCGAGCATATACGCCCGCGTCATAGCAAGCTGTGCAATGGTTCCGCTGAGACCGATACCGAACAGCGCGCCGATGACCGGCCAGGAATATTTTGCTCCGTCGAACAAATGCGGAAGCGACGGGATCAATACGATAAATGTGATGATGCTTGCCACTCCGGTAAAATGTGCAACGACCGTTGTGGGATGAAGATTCTTTATCCGATGGAGATTATAGACTGCGATCGCCGCGAACAGCGCCTGAAAGATCCCGACAACGATTGCAAGATTTCCCTGATCGAAATGGGGCTGCTGGATAAAATAGACTCCCGCAATTCCGCATAAAATAGAGATCAATACTGAGCGGGGAACCGATTGATTTCCAACAAATGCGATGATAAGCGCCATCCAGATGGGGACAAGATTCGTCAGCGACGTCGCCTCTGCAAGCGGAAGATTGGCGAAGACATAAAACGTGCAGAGGATCGAGATTGTACCGATGACACTTCTCCACCATAATGTTGAAGGAGCTTTGGCAAAGATGAGCGGTTTTTTTGTTGCAAATGCCAGTGCAACAACGAAAATAAAATTGATGAACGCGCGGGCAAATGCGGTGATGCGCCAGTCGAATATATCTTTTAAGGAGTGCGTGAACGCTCCCATCAACGCAAAGCAGAATGCGCTGAAGAGCATCCATCCGAGTGCAGATATGTTTTTAGTGTTTACCAAGTTTTATTCTTTACCACAGAGGCACGAGGAATGAGTTTTATTTGTCGAATCTAAAACCCACGTCATGCTGACGAATGTCAGCATCTATTATAAAGATACTGAAGCAAGTTCAGGATGACGATTCATCTTTCCATCAAATCTTTAAAGTCAGGATTGATAGTCTTTATCAAATTTATTTTCCACTCTCGATGCCATCGCTTCAATTGTTTTTCACGTGCAATTGCCAATTGAATGGATTGAAACTCTTCAAAATATAGTAGATAATACAACTTATATTTTGTTGTAAATTGTGAAGCGGTACCATTACGATGTGAAACAATTCTAGATTCGAGATCGGTCGTTACGCCAATATAAAACGTAGTTCTTGTAAAATTACTTAGAATATATACATATCCCATTTTCATAATACAGATGCCGAAACAAGTTCGGCATGACGTTCTTTATAGTATTAAACTTAAGAAACTTCGTCATGCTGACGAATGTCAGCATCTTTCAAACTGACAGATGCCGAAACAAGTCCCAAAGGGATCACTTTGTGATTCGGCATGACGTGCCTTAATTGTTGTGTAATCTTCTTAACCCTCTATCTCCGCAGAAACTTTCTCCCACTCTTCCATCAGCGCGTTCAGTTTTTTTGTGACTGCATCATATTCCGCAGAGATCGTTTTTGCTTTGAGCGGATATTTGATGAACTCGTCGCTTCCCATCTTCTTTTCAAGCACCGCTTTTTGTTCTTCGGCAGATGAAATATCTTTTTCCACCTGCTCCAATTTTTTCTTCAACTGATGAAGATTCTTTTTGTGTTTTTCCGTCTCACTTTTCCCTTTTCCCTTTTCACTTTCTACAACGGTCGCAGTTGATGAACTCTTCTCAATGTTCCGCTTTTCCATTTTCAATTGTCCATTATCAATTGTCAATTGTTTCTTTTCCACCTTTTTCTTCGCAATATAATCGCTCACGTTGCCGAGATACGTCTTTACTCCGAAGTGTGAAACTTCCAACACTTTA
>JANXZD010000273.1 GCA_025355705.1 Bacteroidota bacterium
AATGTACTGCAATTTTTGTTTCAGAACGATTAGCTGCTAAACTTGACGATATCGATCGTTCTCCATTCCTAGCCTTCATACTCCTTGATACTCTTTCTCTTGTTGAGGAAAACACGAACGGAAAATCGTTGAAACAGTTGATCTCTGACGGGAGTCGAGAACTGAGAAAGATTCGCTCACTTGCCTTGCAACTTGTTGGACTTCAACATACAATGCCGAAGGAAGACGATCTCGCAGCAATTATTTATACATCGGGCACAACAGGACATTCAAAAGGCGTTATGCTTACCCATAAAAATATTGTTTGGAATGTTCAAGCATCGTGCGATATTCCACCAATGGTCCAGGGTGATCGGTTATTATCGATTCTTCCTCTAGCACACGTTTATGAATGTTCGCTTGCTCTTGTATTGCCAATAATGTGTGGAGCATCAATCTCTTATTTAAGGAAACCTCCAACTGCAGCAGTATTGTTACCTGCTCTGTTAAAAGTAAAACCAACAGTTATGTTGGTCGTTCCTTTAATTATAGAAAAAATCTATAAAACAAAAGTTCTACCACAGATTCGAAAAAGATTGATCGGAAGAATGTTATCCGGAATGCCATTCTTCAGAAAAAAGTTACACCTTCTTGCTGGGAAGAAATTGAAAGAAACATTCGGCGGGTCACTAAAATTTTTCGGGATCGGAGGTGCAGCATTAGCACCTGAAGTAGAACAATTCCTTCGCGAAGCAAAATTTCCGTACGCGATCGGTTATGGAATGACAGAAACATCACCATTAATTTCAGGATCACCTCCACGAATACAACGGTTTCGTGCAACAGGTCCAATAGTGCCTGGCTTGGAAGTACAAATCGAACATCCAGATCCCAATACAAGAATCGGTGAGATAATTGTTCGTGGTCAAAGCGTAATGAAAGGGTACTATAAAGATCCGGAACGAACAGCCGAAGTAATATCCAAAGATGGCTGGCTAAGTACCGGTGATTTAGGTTTTTTCGACGAAGAAGGACATTTAGCAATCCGCGGTCGGTTAAAGAATATTATCCTTGGTCCAAGCGGTGAGAATATTTATCCTGAAGCGATAGAATCTATTATTAATAGAGCTGAATATGTTTTAGAATCTTTGGTTTACCAAGAAAGCGGATCACTTGTTGCTCGCGTTTTTTTAGATTATGAATCGTTAGATCGTGATGCCACAAATTCGGGTGAGACAGAATCAAAAACACGTGAGCATATTACTAAGTTGATCGAAGAGCTAAAACAATCTGTGAACACACAGGTTGCTGGCTTTTCAAAAATCTCGCGAATGATTGAACAAAAAGAACCGTTTGAAAAGACGCCGACTCAAAAAATTAAGCGATATCTTTACATATCCCGATAGATAGTTTTCTCTAAACAAGCATCTCTATAATAAAAAGTCCGAGTATATACTCGGACTTTTTATTATTTTTTTTTGTGCACTCGGAAGGAATCGAACCTTCAACCTTGACATTAAGAGTGTCCTGCTCTGCCAATTGAGCTACGAATGCATTGACACATAAATATAAAAAAAAATGGACGATTTTCAAAACTGAAATTCGAAAGTGAGATTCAATTGCTCATAATCTTCATACACTAATTGTGTTGAAAACATTTCACTCGCTTGCAAGCGCGCACCACCATTTACCACGAAGGTATTTCCTTTAGGATTTCTAAAATCTTTATCAAAAATCGTATTGGCCTCTATAACAAAACCAAAATGATGTTTAAATTGCGAGTAAAAGGGATATGTTGTAACGCCAATCGTTATTTTACGTTTATCACCGTAGAATGAGAAGGTTGAATATGAATATTCAGGAACAGATACATTCCCTGCTACAAATAAAGAATACTTTGAACGTTTTAAATTATATCCACTATCTGCAATCAGACCAACCGCTTGCACGACACCGACTGCAAGAGAAGTTTTTGTGAACTCTCCTACTCGAGGCAATATTTGGATTTTGAAGAATGCTTCTTGTTGATTGAATTTCCCATAACGAAAAATTGCATTACCGGCAAGTTCAAACATCCAAAATCGCCTAGCATATAGTCCTCCGTTAAATCGTAATGGCGCAAGTCCAGATCTAATCATCAAGGAATTATTACCATTCGATATTTCACCGTTCCGTAATGATACGACTTTTTCGGGCGGAGAGGTTTTTAAGAATTCTCCGTAGATTTTTTTATGTAATTCAGCTTCTTGATCTTTTTGTTGCTGAAGTTTTTGTTCTATGACTAATTCTTCTTGACGTGTACGAAGTTCTTCTTTTTTTCGATCCTCTTCCTGTATATTCTTCACTTTTTGAGATCGCAAGTCCTCCTGTCTCTTCTCTTCGATCATTTTATTGCGAACTTTCATTAGCACTACTTCACGTTCAATTTGAAACAAAACCAGAGAATCATATTCAGTTTTTCTATATTGAATTAAACTATAAAAATATTTTGATGTAGTGTCCGCATAACGTTCTGTGATCGCAATTCCTTTTAAGCTGATGTCCGAAATCAATTCCGTTGAAATATTTGTTCGGTCGGAAAAATCTTTTCCTTGTTCAGTCACTTCCCTTTGGAAAATACTTTTTACTTTTAATTCTACATTACGGGAAAATTCAATGAACGCTCTTGTATCCGATTCTTCTGATGAAACTTGCGAAGTTCCAATACCGTAGTAGTAAAAATTACTGATTGAATTTTTTTGGGTATTCGTCCAACCGGGTTTAATTTGTGCCGACAGGGGAAATATATAAAAGAAGAATAAGGATAATATTGTCAGATATTTCTTCGTCATAATGAAAAAGCCCATAGAAAATTTACTATGGGCTTAATTAAAACGTTCTCAAGATGTTTTACGGCTTTGTTTGCTGTGGTTGAGTTTGAACTGGAATTTGAGGTGCTGGAACACTTTGTGTCTGTCCGGTTTGAATAACACTTTCTTGTGTTTTTCCTTTCCCGGGCAAAAAGAAAAGATTCACCGCAAGTGCAATTACAATAAAGGCTGCTGCAAGATATGTCGTTGCCTGCGAAAGGAAATCAGATGCTCGACGAACACCGAATACTGTACCGATGTTACCACCGCCCATACCGGCAGAAAGTCCGCCACCTTTGCTGTTTTGCATTAATATTACTATGATAAGAAGGAATGCGATAATGATTTCTGCAAGAACTAAAAACGTATACATTGTGTTCCTAATAATGGTTAGTATTAATTTTAACTGACACAAATTAGCAATAAAGTTGGCTAAAATCAAGAATAACTATTTCGATGGTTAGAATATCTGACACTGCCTCACCGAGCAATAAATGTTTAGCATCGTATCAAATCAAAGGAAAAGAGAATGAAAGAAGCCACTGGTTTTGAACAATTTGATTCATCACGCCGTTCATTTCTTCAAAAAAGTATCATGGGTCTTTCTGCATATTCTTTTGTCGGTGCGACTGCCGGAGTTGT
>JANXZD010000289.1 GCA_025355705.1 Bacteroidota bacterium
CAACAATTAACAGATCGACCTTCTTATCCGATGCTCCGTTGTCGATCAGTTTTGTGGATTTGAATTGTGCTGTTCGTTTTTGAATGTTCACCACCGAAGTATTGTTCGGATCGATCACTGTTGAGAACATTTCATGAAAGATCATCTGTTTATCCCGGCGGGAGATCGTCATTTGAATTTTATTCTTTGGGAAAGGAATTCTTGCCGTTTCGTGGAATGTTCTCATGATCCCTGCAACCGATTCATCCGTTGAATGCCATTCGTTGAACATCGACGAGAATCCGCGGGAATAGATCGGTGCACCGCTCTGCACATCATAGACGCGGAGCATATATTCACCGTAATTCAAATTGTCCAGCAATTGGGTCTTACTACCGGACCAGATTCCTTCATCATAGATCTTATCCAACGCAAATAGTTCCGTTCCTTTTGTGCCGGTGTGATAATAATCGACACGAAGTGTTTTATCGAGAAAGAACTGCGGAAATTGCTGTGCGGTTGAAATTGTAACAAGTACAAAAAAGATTAGAATATGTTTGGTGTTCATAAAAGTCCCAAGATGTGTTAGTAAATCATTTTTTACTTCTCTCTTTTATCTTTTCAATCGCTTTTTTTGCTGCACCGCTTGCACTGTCATCTTTCTTATTTGCAAGAACTTCCAGCACTGCAATATGCGATTCATTGCCGATCTCCCCAAGAAGATCTGCCGCATTGAATTTTATTGAGCCTGATTTATCATTCAACAATGAAACGCACATCGCCTTTACATCATCCCGTGTCTTTCCGTATTTTCTTAAGATATTCATCGCTGTATTCCGTCCCGATATATCAGCACCATATTGAACTTTGAGCAGCGCGGTATTTACTCCTTCAACGGAATCCAATCGCGCAAGAGAATTCAATGCAGTGTTTGCAATCTGATTGTTGTATGACCATGTGTTTAACCGTTCTTTGATGAATGGAAGAACATTAAGCGAATCGACTTTGGAAAGAGATGCAAGCGCGTTCGCTTCTGTTGAATAACTTGAATCGTTCAATGCCGCGCGTAATGCCGTGGTAACATCGGATGATTTTATTTTTCCAAGCTGTGTTGCTGCCGAAGCGCGCACCTGAGATTTCTTATCACGCAAAGCAGCGATCAGCGCATTCTTTTTGATATCCGAATCTGTTTTGATCGTTCCCAACGCAACGACAGCAGATTGTCTAACACCCCAGAATTTATCACCGCCGGATATTTTTGCGATCAATGGAATATACTCTCCTGCGGTATCTTGTTTTGCTAATTCAACAATTGCAGTTTTGCGTGCAACAACGTCATTCCCAAGTTCTGCCTGATATTTCCATTCACTGACATTTCTATTTGAATATGTTACTTCTTTCAATATCCAGTTATCCTTATCGAACAGGACAAGATTTGGTTTCATCGTTGAGGCAAGCGTATAGGTTGATTCTTTTTGTACAATGTTGATCCGCTGAGTATTGCTTCCCATCGGCGTGACAATTTCAATGTCAATTGGAGTCTTAAAAACAACGGTCAAGCTATCGATCGTCTGTGTCTGTTTTACAGTCAAGGAAATAGATTTTGACGAATCGTTATATGAATACGAGACATCGAATTTTGGATATCCCGCTTTATAGACCCATTGATCGAAGAACCAGTACAGATTTTGTCCTGTTGCTTCTTCGATCGCATTCTTAAAGTCGTCCGTCTCAACGGTTTGGAATTGATATTTGGTGATGTAATGATTGATCGCTTTCCAGAACAGTTCATCGCCGAGAACAAACCGGAGCATATTCAATACCGATGCACCGCGAGGATAGATGTTACTGCCGTATGAACCGACGCTGACGATCGGTTTTCTTCCCACGGATTTGTCGGAATTGATTCCTGCTTGCTGTGCCTGCTGCATAATGTGAAGGAATTCATCTTTGCCGTACGCATGTTCAAAATAGAGCGGATCAAAATAACTGGCGAAACTTTCGTTCAGCCATAAATGGCGCCAATCGTTGCAGGTAACGACATCGCCCCACCATTGATGCGCCATTTCGTGTGCGATCAAACTTGCTGCGGATTCATCAATGCGTGCGCGGGCATTAAACACTGTTATCCGGTCCATCAATGTTGTCGCGGAAGTATTTTCCATTCCGCCGTAGATGAAATCTGCGACAATAACCTGTGCGTATTTATCCCACGCATACCGGTAGCCGATTTTTTCATTGAAAAATTTCATGATCGCACCGGTCTGAGCATAACATGCTTTTGCATCGTCAACGTGATTTTTATAGACATAATATTCTAACGGAACTCCATCCACGTTCTCTTTCAGGATCGCATATTCTCCCATTGCAAACATCACCAAATATGAAGAGTGCGGTTTGTTCTGCATCCAGCGGAAGGTCTTTGTTCCTGTTTTTTTATTTTCTTTTTCGCTCACCAGTGTTCCATTGGAAAGAAAGGAATAATTATTTTTTACTGTTGCTATGATCTCACTTGTTGCTTTATCGTTTGGAAAATCCCAGCTGGGAAACCAATGATGATTGTCCATATCCTCACCTTGTGACCAGACCTGCCATGGCTTGTTCGGATAACCGGAATCCGGTTGGATAAAGTAGACTCCTCTTTTTGGAACACAAGTATATTCGATCGTAACAGTGAGCGTATCCTTGTATGAATATTCTTTGTCCAATTTTATGCGAATGGATGCAGCAAGAGAATCGAATATCAATGATTTCTTTCCCATAGTAACAGATATGAAATTCATATCTTCTGCATCAAATTCCACCGATCGAAAATTTGTCAGATATGGAACGAACGTTGTCGTTGTTTTTCCGATGATCATTTTTTTTGATTCATCGAATGACAATTCGATCTTATAATGAAGGACATCGTACGATTTATCGCGGGCTTCACCATTTGTTTCGGATGATTTGGTGAAAACCTGTGCTGATGAAAACGAGAAGAGCAAGCAAAGAAAAAAGAACGAATTTTTCATGGGATCCTTGAATTGAGTGACAATGAATACTCGTTAATATAGAGAAGGAATGAAAAAGAAGGAAGAAAAGAATTTTTGGATGTGACGATATTTATTTCAAGACAACCCAATTTTCTAATGTTCCGGAAGAGCCGAATGTTTCACCGCTGCATCTCAACGAATCGGCATCTCTCACTTCTTTTGAAATGATACATTGAGTGCGTGACGAAATACCTTTCGTTGAGTATTGTTGAAATAATGAATCACTTATTACATCAAAATACGATACTAAACGCCATTTGTTCTGTAATGAGAAACCGATAGCAATATCCGACATTGTTTGTGAACCGATATGCATTCCAAGCAATTGTCCTGCAGAGATGGAATCACCGACAATCAGCTGTTTCTGCAGTGCAATATGAAAAATAATGATGGTGCAGGACTGCACTGTTTTTGATTGAATTTGTACTTGCGTTCCCGCCCATTCATCGAATATTCGAACCACTTTTCCATCCACCGGAGAGAATATTTTTACTAAGGACCAATCGACCGTATTCTTTGGCTGGAAATAATGCTTCATGCTCCGGCATGATTCAGAATCGTCGCTGTAATCATGTCCGATGCCCGAACGGAATTTTGAAATACGTTCGATCTTATCAAGTTCTATATAATTAACCGCTATAAATTTTGGAGGAAATGGGATAGCAATAACACTATCAGTCACTATTGGATTTTGAATGGCAACAGTTTCGGATGCTTTATCGCAGGCGGAAAATAGGAGAGAAGCGATAATTGTCAAAAATATTTTCAAATATTCATTCAAATTTTATTGTGTTTCGTTTGTGTTGGGATGTTCCGAATGTAGCGGTCAAACCTTCAACAAATTTTTTTTTCTCTAGAGCATTCAAATTTGCTTTGGAATGCATAATCAAATATAACCCCGTTGGCATAGAACCATGTTGCACTTCTTCTGCAGCATCGTTGCCATTCTCAGCCTTCCGATCCCATTCGGAAACGTTAAAATGTTTTCGTCCTGAAAGAACATCACTTTCGATCACCCAGGAAATCGGAGCAACGTTGCTGTACCATGGAAATTTAGTTTCATTACTGTGGCAGTCTGCACATGCCTTAAAGAATGTTATACGTGTTTCCTCTGAATTCCACTTTGGTTCACCGGTTACCTGTGGATTTTCATGAGAAAGAGAAGATGGAATGAATTGAATTGTAATGAAAACAATCAAGAATATCACAATTCCAATCAATATGAATTTTTTTCTATTTTTTTGCACCATAGGCTCAATACTTTGCAATCACTGCAATAAAAGAGTAATAACATTTGCGGGCAATTTCAATGAATATTTTGTATCTAAATTCTTTGTTTACCGTAAGAAGTATGAAGTTGTACGATAAGGAGCAATACTTATGGATGTTCAATCGAGTAATACGTGGAAAACAATGGATCGAAAATCTATCCGTCAGCTTGCTGTTGCGGTCTTCTTTTTGTTTGCGACCATTGGTCCACTTACGTTGATGATGGAATCGTCGATCATTCAAAGCTCGTGGGTTCGGCTGGCAGTGATGACATTGTTGAGCGGATTATTTTCAGCATCGATCATTCTTTATATGACGAAACCGTTCCGGCTTCTTCTTTCGATATTGGCATATGTTGTAATAATACTAACAATAGCATTTACAGATCCAAAAATTCTTAGACCGGATGTTCAGTCTATTACTGTTAAACCGGAGACACCATTCTCTCTTTCATCCGATCAGCTTTCAGATATCCAAACAAAACGTACTTCGTTTGGGTTGGTCGCTATTCTTTGTCTTACGACGGGATATACATTATTTGTACGTTCCATCGGTAAGGAATATAAACGGCGAACAGAAATAGAAACAGAAGTGAAGATCGCACAATCTATTCACGAATCGCTGCTTCCCAAAACTGCTGTAAAAACAGATTGGTGTGAAATTGCAGGAATAAGTTTACCGGCAACAGAGATCGGTGGAGATTTTTATGATATCATAACACTGTCAGAGACGAAGATTCTTGTTGTGATTGCTGATGCATCAGGACATGGAACAGGGGCGGGTGTTTTATCCGCAATGACCAAGAGTGCCATCATTCAGGAACTTCAACATACCCAATCTCCGGCAGAACTATTGAACAATGTGAACAGAACGATCTATTCGGTGACAGAAAAAAATAAATTCATTACCTGTGCGCTTGCACTGTTGGATAAAACGTCATTATCGGCAACCATTGTAACGGCAGGGCATCCACAGATACTTGTTCGCTCAGGAAATGCTTTAGAAGAATATAGAACTCATCATCTTGCGCTTGGAATTCAAGCGAACACGTTATTTTCTACACAAACAATTTCGTTGCATCGTGGTGATATGCTCTATCTTATAACCGATGGAATTTTAGAGGCGTCGAATCCAAAACAAGAACAATTTGGGATGGAGCGGCTGTATAGCTGGATCATTGAATCCCGGCATCCATCTGCAGAGCAACATAGCACCGCGCTAATTGGGGTTATTCGTCAATTTACAGTGACAAAGGAACTGAAAGATGACGCAACAATTGTGGTTGCGTCCATTGCGTAAAACAGTTTTTTATTACAATTTTATAAGAGGATTTCCGAACAAAAAAATTGTAAATTACGGCCGTTAGAAAACACAGTGAAAACAATAGCGATTGTATCATGCCTTATACCAAAGGAACATTAGCAGGTGATTTTATAGAAGGTGTCCTTTCGGAGATTCCCGATGCAATATGCGTGTCGGTAATAAATCTTTCCGCAGGTATGTCGATCGATAGTTATTGCAATACCCCTGATTTCGATCCTGATGTGGCAGCGGTGCATCATACAGAAGTTCTTAAAACAGAACAGAAAGCCATTTCATCCCTTCATCTGAAAGATTCCATTAAAGATATCTTCATTACACTTGATACACAGATCCACATGTTGACGCTTGCAAAAACTGGCAAGGCATTGTACTACATTGTCGCAGATGCACACAAAACAAATCTTGGCATGGTGCGTTCAACGATGCAAAAATTTGCCAAAGGAATTTGACCCTTACTATTCGATCGTTACGGATTACACGTAACATCAATCCTTACCATTATGAAAAACGAACTCATATCCTTATTGCAAAAAGCTTATGATGATGGAATCGTCACAAGTATTATCCTCACAAAGATTCTCAAAGCTAAAGAAGACCTGAAAATTTCCGATGCAGATTTTCACAAATTGGACGATCAGATACGGATAGAGACCTATCTGAAAAAAGTTGAAGAGCGCAAAGAAAAGGGAGTTGTCTATTTCGGCGATCTGACGAAACAATACAGGATCACGGAAGAAGACAAAGAAATTTTAAAAGCAAAAAAATCTGCCGAACAAAAACCGACACCTCCGGCGAAACCGGCAAAGCAAACGGCTGCTGTTTCATCTGCCGAAGTATCATCAGTTCCTTCTTCAAAAGCTGAGAAAAAATCTATTGACGTACCGGCGGCGAAATCAACGGGAGATGTTGTGCTGATTGTGGATGACAATCCAAATCATATAAAACTCACCCAAAAATTGTTAGAAAAGAACGGTTACGTTTGTATTACCGCAGAGACCCCTCAAAAGGCACTTGCACTTGCGCTTCAAAAGAATCCGTCGATCATTCTTTGTGATTTTAATTTCGGTATCGGAAAACAGACCGGGCTGGATCTGTTTCACGAATTGAAATCCAAAAAGATCATTGTTCCTTTCATCATAGTCTCAGCGTATTTTCAAAAGGAATTTGTGGATTATGCGCGCGGAATCGGCGTGACGGACTATCTGACAAAACCATTCGAACCGGAGATTCTCCTTTCAACAATCAAGCAGTATTTGACCGCAAAAAAAAACTGATAACAACAACCGTGAAATTGGTCGATGATGAGTTGGTCCGTTCTGGGAATCATGGTATGAATATCTGAAGGTGAAACTGTCGTTCTTAGTTTCACCTTTTTTTGTTTATATTCAAATATTAAAATTCGGAGTAAAGAAATGCCATCATCTCGAATTATCCGTGCACCACGCGGCGCCACCTATTCCGCAAAAGGATGGGCGCAGGAAGCGGCGATGAGAATGTTAATGAACAATCTCGATCCCGAAGTTGCCGAACGACCGCAGGAACTGATCGTGTACGGCGGAACTGGAAAAGCTGCGCGCAACTGGCAATGCTACGATTCCATCATCGACACGTTGAAAAAATTAGAGAATTACGAAACGCTTCTTGTTCAATCCGGCAAACCGGTCGGAATTTTTCGCACACATACCAACGCACCGCGCGTGTTGATCTCAAATTCAATGCTTGTTCCCAAATGGGCAACATGGGACGAATTCCGCCGTCTTGAAGCATTAGGGTTGACGATGTACGGTCAGATGACAGCTGGAAGCTGGATCTACATCGGTTCACAAGGAATATTGCAAGGCACATACGAAACATTTGCCGAAGCTGCGCGACAGCATTTTGACGGAACACTTGCCGGAAGATTTTTACTGACGGCCGGTCTTGGCGGAATGGGTGGTGCACAAACTCTTGCCGCTACAATGAATGGTGCA
Source organism: Bacteroidota bacterium (assembly GCA_025355705.1). GTDB lineage: Bacteria > Bacteroidota > Ignavibacteria > UBA10030 > UBA8401 > UBA8401. Next base: position 7,577 of record JANXZD010000289.1, read on the forward strand.
GCGTGTCTTGCTATTGAAGTGGATCGTTCGAGAATTAAAAAACGACTTGCGACAAAATATCTGGACAAGATGACCAATAGTTTTGATGAAGCAATGGCGATGATCCGTTCCGCAAAAGAGAATAAGATCCCTCTTTCGGTCGGACTGCTTGGCAATGCTGCTGAGATCGTTCCCCAAATTGCGCGTGGAAAATTTCTTCCGGATATTGTTACCGATCAAACATCTGCTCACGATCCACTCAACGGATATGTTCCCGCAGGAATGTCCTATGAAAAAGCGCTCGATCTGCGAAAAAAGAATCCCAAGAAATATATTGAACTTTCACGCGCATCGATCGTTGCACATGTCAAAGGATTACTGCTGCTGAAGAAAAAAGGGAAGATCGTCTTTGATTATGGAAATAATATTCGCGGTGAAGCTCAGGTTGGCGGCGTAAAAAACGCGTTCGATATTCCCGGATTCGTGCCCGAATATATCCGTCCATTATTCTGCGACGGCAAAGGTCCATTCCGATGGGTTGCGCTTTCCGGTGATCCTGAGGATATTTACCGGACCGATCGTGCGGTATTGGAAACATTTCCGGATAATATGTTATTGAAGAACTGGATCGAAAAAGCGCAGAAGCAGGTGGCATTTCAAGGGTTACCGGCGCGGATCTGCTGGCTAGGATATGGCGAACGTGCGAAGATGGGAAAAATATTCAATCAACTTGTGCGCAGCGGTCAAGTAAAAGCACCGATCGTCATCGGTCGCGATCATTTGGACTGCGGAAGTGTTGCATCGCCGAATCGAGAAACCGAAAAAATGATTGATGGAAGCGATGCCATTGCCGATTGGCCTATCCTTGGTGCAATGCTGAATTCCATCGGCGGAGCAAGCTGGGTAAGTGTTCATCACGGCGGCGGAGTCGGTATCGGAAATTCGATCCACAACGGAATGGTGATCGTGTGCGACGGAAGTATTGATACGGACGAACGTTTGGAACGGGTGCTGACCTACGATCCTGGAATGGGGATCATTCGTCATGCTGATGCAGGGTATGAGCGCGCCGTGAAGAATGCGAAACAATTCGGCATAAAAATTCCGATGTTGAGATAACAACAATATTTTCGTAATTCATTTTTTTTATATGCAAAAAATATTTTCAGAAATAACATCAAATAATGTTGTCAAGGGCATCGTCAAACAACGATTGGTTCTTGTCTTTGTTGCTGCACTGGTAACATTAACCGTTGTTGGATTATTAGGATTTAGAACAGTACTGGAACTATCTAAAAATTACGACGAGGTTGTCCACACATATTCCGTTATTGGAAAATTGGAGAGCATTTTCTCTGAAACGTCATTTGCACAAACAGAGCTCCGCACATACTACATCACCGGCGATTCTTCCTACCTTCTTCGTTATCAAACATTAGAAGATTCAATCCAAAATATGGTCTCCATTATTGATGGATTGACCTTTGATAATCCGCAACAGAAGATTTCGCTGAGCATACTTAAGGATTTGGTCATCACTCGCGAACGATTTAACAATCATAAAATTGATTCGTATGGAGTGAACGGATTTACTGCTGCGGAAAAAACATTTTCCACAAAAGAGAGTCAAAAATTTATTCATCGTATCGATAGTGTCATTTATGCGATGGAGTCTGTTGAGAAACAATTGTTGACGATGCGGGCGGCGAAAAACGATGACAGCACAAATCGTACGTTATTGTTCATCACTATCGGCGGTTTTGCAGGAGTTTTGATTTTATTGGGAGTATTCATTGTCTTAACGCTGGAAAATCAACAACGCACGATTGCTGAGAAAGAGATCCGGAATAGTGAGCAGCGGTTCATTAATTTTTTAGAGGCGGTTCCCGCTGGGATCTATATTTTAACCGCTGATGGCAAACCATACTTTGCAAACGAAGAAGCAAAAAAAATTCTAGGACAAGGAATCTCTCCTTCAAGCACCGTTGAAGAACTTACTGAAATCTATAATGTGTATCTCCAAGGAACCGACACACAATATCCAATAGAAGAATTACCGATCTATAGAGCATTGAAGGGTGAGCGAACGACAGTTTCGAATGTTGAAGTATGGAGACCCGACAAAATTGTTCCGTTGTTTGTTACCGGTGCGCCCATTTATGAAAGTGATGGTAATTTGAAATATTCCATGGCAGCGTTCGTCGATATTTCCGTACAAAAACGGGCGCAGCTGGAATTGGAAGAAAGCGAAGACCGTTTTCGACAGATCATTGAGAATGCAACGGATATTATTTTCCGAGCCGACACCGAAGGAAAACTAACATATGTTAATCCGATTGGATTGAAAATATTTGGTTATACTCTGCAGGAAGCTGTTGGTCTTCATTATTTAGACGTGATCCAGGCGGAAGATGTTGAAATGGTCAAGCGATTCTATCTTAATCAGGCAGTGACCAAAACTGTGCAGACCTATCTTGAATTTACCGCTGTGACACGATTAGGAAAAAAGATCGTTCTCGGTCAGAACATCCGGCTGCTTTTTCACGGGCAGCAGATCGCCGGATTTCTTGCTATCGCGCGGGATATTTCTGAAAAGAATCGTTATGAACAGGAATTGAAAATAGCAAAAGATAGTGCGGAATCCGCAACCATTGCAAAATCACAATTTCTGGCAACGATGAGCCACGAGATCCGCACCCCAATGAATGGAGTGATCGGGATGACCGATCTTCTATTACAGACACAATTGAATGATGAACAACGGGAATATACGGAGATCATCCGTTCCAGCGGAGAAACGCTGTTGACACTGATCAACGACATATTGGACTTCTCAAAGATCGAATCCGGAAAATTGGATATGGAAAAACGTCCGATTGAAGTGCAAAGTTTGATCGAAGAAACATTTGACATGATCGCCCGCCGTGCCGTAGAGAAACAACTGGATATTGTCTATCAGCTTGATCCATCTGTTCCGTCGTATATTATCGGAGACCCTGTTCGATTGCGGCAGATCCTGTTGAATCTTACGAATAATGCGATCAAGTTTACCGAACATGGTGAAGTGTTAGTTTCTGTGAAAGAGATTGGCAGGGAAGGTACGATGACGATACTTCAATTTTCCGTACGAGATACCGGAATAGGAATTCCAAAAGATAAAGTCGAAAAATTATTCCAGGCATTCTCACAGGTTGATGCATCGACAACGAGAAAGTTTGGAGGCACAGGACTGGGATTAGTTATTACAAAACGTCTTGTGGAGTTGATGGAAGGTACAGTATGGGTTGATAGTGAAGAAGGAAAAGGTACTACATTTCATTTCACGATAAAGGTACCGACAACATCGAACATTGAAGGGTTGCCGAAAAAGTATGTTCGCGGAAAAATTCCCGAGTTACAAGGAAAGCGAGTGCTTCTCGTTGATGACAATGCAACGAATCTGAATATCCTAAGTATTCAATGCACCAACTGGGGTATGCATCCGCGGGCAACAACATCGCAGCGCGAAGCGTTGAAATGGGTGAACGAGAATGATCCGATTGATATTGCTATCGTTGATCTAAACATGCCGGAGATGAATGGTGTAGAACTTGCGCGGACAATCAATGTGACAAGGAATGACAAACCGTTCCCAATCGTTCTCTTTTCATCGTCGGGACGCACCGAGTTCACCGATGAAGAGAATGCACTCTTCGCCGCGGTTATTCTGAAACCGATGAAACAGACACAGCTGTATTCAACAATGATTGACGTGTTTGCGAAGAATGCCATCGGTCAATTTGCACGGGTTGATCTCAACCAGCAAAAAATTGAACCATTAGCACATCATATTCCATTAACGATTCTTATAGCAGAAGATAATGTTATCAATCAAAAACTTGCGCTTCGATTATTACAGCAGCTAGGATATTCCGCGGATATTGCAGTAAACGGAAAAGAAGCATTGGAGATGACGAAACAAAAACGGTACGATATTATTCTGATGGATCTGCATATGCCGGAGATGGATGGTTTGTCGGCAACGAGAGAGATCGTCAGAACAATTGATGCACTCAGTCGTCCAAAGATCATTGCGATGACGGCCGATGCGATGACTGGTGACAGAGAAAAATGTATCGATGCCGGAATGGATGATTATATCAGCAAACCGGTGCGGTTAGA
>JANXZD010000398.1 GCA_025355705.1 Bacteroidota bacterium
GCTAAATCGAAATTTATATTAGGTTCTTCCATTACATACCACCCTGAGGTTGCTTACGCATCTTTTTACGGTCACGTTCACGCATATATTGAATATCATCCTGGTCAAGTTTCGGTACAGAATCAAAAGAACTATTCCCGACCGCCGCCTGTTTTCTAGCCTCGTCCAGATAGCTCATCCATTTGACACTCTTGAGTCCCATTGAGTTCAAATAGCTTTCAAGCTCTTTAAGTTTGGCTTGAGCACCCTGCATATCCGGTTCTCTTTCCGGAGGAACCATAGCTAGACTTTGAGCAGGATTGCTTGGCATGGTGTTTTCTTCGAATTTTCTAAGTATAGCACGTGCCTTAGCTAACGTTTCTTGAGACATTTTATATCGATAAGAATATATGTATCGTTATACTGCCCTGGATAAATTGCTTATCATCTGTTTCTGCTGGTTGGTCATCTTGGTCTGCCAAACTTCCAATGCTGTTTCCCCGCCGGAGGGAGATAGATAGAATATCTTAGGCTCATATTGCCCCATGAATCGTTGTATCGGAGCCTCTATTCTTAAAACTGCTTCGTATGCATCAAATCTCAGATAGTCATAATATATCGGAGTTGTGATAGGAACGGTTCCATTCATATTGGAATCACCGACCAGTAATCTGCTTGTATTCTCCAGTGTATCATGTAAAATCAGGGAAAAGTACAATCCTTTATATTCGGAGAATTTCAAATCGTTCAATAGGAATAGATATGGTTCGGTGTTCGCCAAATTATATATGAATTGATGAATTATGTGCTCCCCGGATGCACCTTTCGGCATATTCAATAGTGTAATCAATATAATATCCTTACAGTTCAAATTACCGTGTTGTTTTTTCTTCTTGAATAGCTTCATAACTTCGCCTTCCTTCTGACCCACCATTTTTCGAATATTGTGTTCTTTATTCGCTTGTGGGAAATCTCCCGGTCAGTGAAACGGGTTCTGTCGAATGTTTCATGATACCCGAGATTCTTATAGTATGATACTGCATCAGCAAATACATTATATGTATAATTAATATTTGCTATCGGATATATAACTGGATACCGGTCATAAATCTCATCTTCTAACGACACTAAATGTGTTCCCTTATCCGTTAAAAGTATCTTGATTCTGCAATTCACCAACAAATTGTCCTCTGGAACCGTCACATCCTTTATATCCGGTTTCTCACCGTTTATATGAAGATGCATGGAAAGAAATTTGATGCATAATAAATCTACAACCGTGTATTCATTTCCCCGTTCATCACTGACAATACATGGAAATGAGTTCTTAATCACTGTGGGTGTGTATTCATCTCCGTTTTCCATAGAATCACTTTACCGAAACATATATGATAGGATGAGTGTGTTCAGTTATATATTCAATTCTTCTTTTAACATCCGTAGTATAAATAGTGTTGCATTCGGGGCAGAAATACGCATCGGGCTTATACATACGTTCTTTCTTATCGAAAAACATTACATCTTCTACCGGTTCTCCGCATTTTCTACACGTAGGGTCTGTCATTTTTTCATCATCCTTTTTTCCATTTCTAGTATTTTCATTAATCCTGTAGAAAATAGTTCTTTAGCGGTTTGTATATCTAACCATATGGTTTCCTGGTCTACTAGCATAACACGCTCTGTATCGCCTTTATTAGCAGACATACTAAAAGTTATAGCTAACTTCGGTTCATTGACATCGTAAGTGGTAAATTCCATTTCTACTGTTGGCTTAGATAAACCTTCCATTGGAAAATATGCTCCCCACGAATCGAAACCATCTGAATACGCATCGCTGTATTCCCATGCGTCAGTATTAATATATTCTTCTTCGTTTATAGAAGCAAAGGTACACCCGCACCCCAGAGATGCTTGTATTGCTTCAACACCCCTTGCATTTATTCTTGTTCCTTTTACCATTTCATCCCTTCCTGATTATTATTTTATTGAATTCACTTCTCGGCCTATATTCCTTACAGTCTTTGCAATATATAAGTTGTTCGGTCCCCGGCATAAGAGAATTCCATAATAACGTGTCGAATGTTCTCCGGCAACCGCATTTGTGAATGATTTTAACTCTGGTCATGTTCATCCATATTATTTAAACATTTTCTTATAACTTCTTATTGTATTCTAACTTTGAAGTGTCCATGCGGGGAATTTTAACTTTATAAACTTTTTCATATTCTTCGATTATCCTATCTATGGCAACAACTCTTTGTTTCAAATAAATAAATGTTCTATAGTCCGCCGAAAAAAGAGTCATTGCTTCATCAACATCTTTGAATGCTAGTTCATATTGTTCCCGTATAAAAATAGTAAATTTATCTTTTTTATCCAGTTCTTCCAATAGAGCTATTCTTTCTTCATGGTTCTTCAATAAAATATCTATTGCATTAACATCTGTTTCCGTCTTCATTTTTAAAACCTCCGATGGTTATTTTTTCATTTTTAGTGTTCATAAGAAAATCTCTCACTTCGCGGTATTGTATTTACCTGTAATTTCAATCATATTCTTCTAACCCTTCTAATATTATCTCATGCGTATATCTTCTTCTAGTTCTTTAATCTTTTCCTCAAGATTGAATTTTTCATATTCAAGTGATTCAATTGTGTATTGTAGTCTTTCTTTGTCTTCAGAAGCACTGATTCTTGCTTCGAATAAACATTCTTTATATTCCGTAATTTTATTTATTAAATCCATTCTTGAAAATCTCTCAAATTCCTCGGGTTCGTGGCGGTTATATCCTACTGGGTTATACAATCGACCACATTGCATACATTCCCACATGAATTCTACTGTTCCACGACATAATGGTCTTCGCTTCTCTGTAGATTTACAAATCGGACATGCATCTGTTCCGGAGTTTTCTTCATTCATGAAGATGATAAAGCAATTATAGTATTTAAATATTACTAACATGCGGAAACGTTCGATTCTACATCTATATCGAAGAAATAATAACCACAACCTCCGAAATAAGATACTGCTTGTTGACATCTTCTTTGAATTTTTTCGGTTGTCGTGGGTATGTATATTAAAAATCAAGTATAAAAAGATACCTACTTTATTTTA
>JANXZD010000446.1 GCA_025355705.1 Bacteroidota bacterium
TTTGAACTACTTTTTTTATATTCGTTTGGTTTACTTCAATGTTTCCATCCGGTAAACCAAGGCGAACACGTTCCGCCAATCCTAAAATTGTGGAAGAGATTTTTGCTTCCTTCAAACGAATAGAACGACTGCCTCGAGTTCCCAGTTCACCGTCTGTTAAATCTAGAATACCGACTTTTTTTCCTTCACGGACTAATTTTGCAACAGTTGCAGCACACGATAGTTCAATATCATCAGGATGTGCAGCAATCGCAAGAACATCAAGTTTATTCATAGTTTTTATTTTAAATATACAGAAGGTTTTTGATATTCGCACCTTTTCACGTTATATTCAATATATGAGTGATGATAAAATACTTACTGTTACTGAACTAACAAAACAAATTAAAGGTGTATTAGAACTTGGATTCACAAATGTTTGGATTCAAGGTGAAATATCGAATTTTAAATTACATTCATCAGGACATGTTTATTTTACTCTTAAGGATACAGGTTCACAGATATCTGTAGTGATGTGGAAAAGTCGTGCAGCACAATTGATCTTCAGACCAAACGATGGAATGAAGGTGATGGTGAGAGGAAATATCACCGTCTATGAACCGCGAGGAAACTATCAAATCGATTGTTTTCAACTTCAGCCAATTGGTAAAGGGGAACTTCAGCAAGCATTTGAACAATTAAAACAAAAATTGTTTGCAGAAGGATTGTTTGAAGAAGAGTATAAGAAACCATTGCCTGAATTTCCGCAAAAAATTGGAATTGTTACTTCTCCGACTGGTGCTGCCATTAAAGATATTATTTCTGTTCTTTCACGAAGATTCCCTTCAATTGAAGTTTTTCTTGTTCCAGTTAAAGTCCAAGGAATTGGAGCTGCCGAAGAGATTGCAGAGGCGATAGACGATCTTAACAAACAGAATCTAGTTGATGTGATGATTATTGGTCGAGGCGGTGGTTCTTTGGAGGATCTATGGGCTTTTAACGAAGAAATTGTAGCAAGAGCTGTATTTGCATCAAATATTCCGGTTATAAGCGCTGTAGGTCACGAAATCGATTTTAGTATCAGTGATTTTGTAGCTGATTTGCGAGCCCCAACTCCTTCTGCAGCAGCTGAACTTGCGGTAAAAGACAAAAATGAGGTCGTTGAACTTATTCGCAATTTTTGCTATACTATGAGTAATTCAATGATAAATTCCATCGAATCATACAAAAATACGATCTCAAACCTCACGCAAAGTTATTCGTTCAATAAACCGCACGATTTGCTTCGCCAACGGAGTCAGCAGATTGATGAACTGCAGCATCGATTGAATAGAAATATGCTCCATTCATTTTCAATGACAAAACAACGTACACAATTCTTGTCAGCTCGAATAAAATCGATCAATCCGAAATCGGTTCTTAAAAGAGGATATGCAATCATTCGACAAGAATCTACTATTGTTTCTTCAGTGAAGAAATCTATTCCGTTGAAATCTGCAACGATTGAATTTTATGACGGAATTATAAACGCTGAAATTTTCGGGAGAGAAAAAAATGTCAAAAAAAGAGATTAAAAATTCATTTGAACATTCTCTCACTCGTTTGGAAAAGATCGTTACTTCATTAGAAGATGGAGGAGTATCGCTGGAAGAATCATTAAAGATGTATGAAGAGGGAATTCAACTTTCAAAGGAATGTATTGAAACATTAAATAAAGCTGAATTAAAAATAAAACAGTTGACCAAAGATCTTAATGGAAAACTGCAATTGACAGACTTTGAAGAGTAGTATATATGGATAAATCAGAATCAAAATTTTTACAATATATTGATACGCCAAAAGATTTACGTAAACTTGATATTTCATCCTTGCGTACTGTTTGCGCAGAAGTTAGAGAGTTTCTTGTCGATTCTGTGTCAAAAACAGGCGGACATTTGGGCGCCGGGTTGGGTGCTGTTGAATTGACTGTCGCAATGCATTATGTCTTTAATACTCCCGAAGATAAACTCGTTTGGGACACTGGTCACCAAGCTTATCCTCATAAAATTCTTACCGGAAGAAAAAATCGACTTAATACAATTCGAAAGCTAAATGGCCTCAGTGGATTTTTGCGAAGAGACGAAAGTGAATATGATACGTTCGGTGCTGGTCACGCAAATACTGCAATTTCTGCTGCTCTTGGAATGGCGACAGCTCGTGATTTTGCTAAAAAGGACTTTAAGGTTGTAGCGATCGTTGGTGATGGTTCTCTTACTGGTGGGATGGCATATGAAGGTTTAAACAACGCAGGCGTTTTAAAAAAAAATATGATCGTTGTTCTAAGCGATAATAAAATGGTTTCACTTTCTTCTATCAATCCGAATTTATGGTCGCTCCATAGTTATTTTGCTGAAGCTTTGACTCATCCAACATATAACAAATTCAAAGCAAATGTTTGGGATCTTACGGGAAAATTAGATGTGTTTGGTGATCGGCTCAGAGTTGTTGCGGGAAAATTAGAACGTGGCGTGAAAGCGGTCGTAACTCCGGGAATGATGTTCGAAGCGATGGGTTTTCGTTACTTTGGACCATTCAACGGACATAATGTTGTAAAATTGGTTGAAATTTTTCAACATGCAAAAGATCTGAAGGGACCGATATTGATTCATGTGACGACTGAAAAAGGGAAGGGTTACGAGCCAGCAGAAAAAGATGCTGCAAAACTTCATGGTGTTACACCGTTTGATAAAGTGACAGGAATTTCTCCTAAATCAAATGCACCGGCTGCATATACAAAAATATTTGGAAATGCATTGGTGGAAATGTGTAAAGAAAATCCAAAAGTGGTTGGCATTACGGCGGCAATGCCGGATGGTACGGGACTTGATATTTTACAGCAAGAAATGCCGGACCGATTCTTTGATGTAGGTATAGCAGAACAACACGCCGTAACATTTGCTGCTGGATTAGCTACAGAAGGATATATTCCTGTTGTTGCAATCTATTCCACATTTATGCAGCGTGCGTTTGATCAAATAGTACATGATGTATCTTTGCAAGACCTTCACGTTGTATTTGTTATGGATCGTGCCGGTCTTGTCGGTGCTGATGGTCCTACACATCATGGCGCCCTCGATTTATCATACTTACGTTGCATTCCGAAAATGATCATCATGGCACCAAAAGATGAGAATGAATTACGAAATATGTTATTTACTGCAATCGAACAACGACATTGTCCAGTGGCAATTCGTTATCCACGTGGAAATTCTCTTGGTATTCCATTGAATCCAAAATTTGAGCTTTTAAAAATTGGCAAATCTGAAACTGTTCGTGCAGGGCAAGATATTGCAATTTTAGCAGTGGGAACAACAGTGACACAATCCTTAAAAGCAGCAGATATTCTTGTAAAGCACGGAATACTTGCTGAAGTGGTGAATATGCGGTTTGTAAAACCAATCGACACTGAACTTCTTAACGATATATGTAATCGGTTTACAGCGATTGTAACAGTTGAAGAGAATAGTATAGTTGGAGGCTTTGGTTCTGGAGTTTTGGAAGCATTGAGTGCAATGAATAAAACAAATCTCAATATAAAGATCCATGGACTTAAAGATGGATTTATTCCTCAAGGAACACCTGCTGAACTTCTTCAACTTACAAAATTAGATGCTGAAGGTATTGCTGAAACTGTAAAAGAATTTTATCAACGATATTCTGAACCCATTAATCTTTCAGGACGAAAAGCACAATGAGCTCAAACGAGGGGAAAATATCAAAAGCAAAAATTGGGATTGTAGGGCTTGGTTGGATATCCCAGGTATTCCATTTTCCAATATTATCAAAAATGCCTGATGTAGAAATTACGTGTGTTTGTGATAGAGATAAAACTCGCGCTCGCGCACTTGCTGAAAAGTACGGAATTCCTCGATATTATACTGACTATAATCAAATGCTTCAGACTGAGAATATTGATGCTGTCGACATTTGTACTTCAACTGATGCTCATAAAGATATTGCTATAGCTAGTCTTGAAGCGAAGAGGGATGTTTTTGTTGAAAAACCGATTGCGCGTAAGTATGAAGAAGCGATTGCTATAGCAGATTCTGTAAAAAAAAATAAGAGAAAACTAATGGTTGGAATGAATCATCGCTTTCGACCTGATGCGATGATGTTGAGAAGTTTTATTGAGAATAATGAACTTGGAAAAGTATTTTATGCAAAAGCTGGTTGGCTTAGAAAACCAGCTTCTGAAGGAACGTGGTTATTGCAAAAAGAAATGTCGGGAGGTGGCGTATTCCTTGATATGGGAATTGTGATGCTTGATCTTGCATTATGGATGGCAGGATATCCGGAAGTTGAGAGAGTCAATGCAACAAACTATTCTCACAAGACAAAAGTGGAAGATTCATCTGTTGCGTATTTAAGTTTAAAGAACGGGTCAACAATTACCATTGAAGTAAGTTGGAACTTCCATATTGAGAATGAACTGTATTATTGCAACATCTATGGCGAACAGGGTAGTGGTAAAATCAATCCGCTAAAGATTCATAAAGAAATGCATGGGAGCATTGTAAATGTTACACCCATAAAAACAGATACATCGCAGAACGCACTCAAGAAATCGTATGAAAATGAATTGAAGCATTTTATTGGTTCTATCAGAGGTATTCATTCTGTAATTTCAACTGCACAAGAAGCGGTTCAACGAATGAAAATCGTCGATGCAATCTATCGTTCTGCAGCCAAAGGGAAAGAAATAATTTTTAAATAATTTAATATTTTTCAGCGTATTGTTATTTCTATAACGTAGTTATGAAGCAAATCGATGAACGTTGGATGTTGAAATGTTTAAATTTAGCAAAATTAGGCGCTGGTTCAGTTAGTCCAAATCCGCTCGTTGGTTCGGTTATTATTAAGAATGGGAAGAAAATTTCTGAAGGGTATCACCAGCAGTATGGTGGTCCGCACGCAGAAATTAATGCAATAAATTATGCGATATCAAAGAAAAATAAACTTGCCGGCTCTACATTATATGTAAATCTTGAACCATGTTATCATTTTGGGAAAACCCCTCCCTGTGTTGACGCTATTCTTGATCATGGGATTGCCCGTGTGGTTATTGGTATGCAAGATCCTAATCCATTGGTTGCTGGTAAAAGTATTAAGAAATTAAAAAAATATGATGTTGCATGTACAATTGATATTCTAAAAAATGATGCAGAGCAATTGAATGAAAAGTTTTTTTGGTTTATAAAAACCGGAATGCCGTTTGTAGCTTTAAAAGCAGCGCAAACGAGCGACGGTTTTATTGCGAAGCTAGACGGAACATCAAAGTGGATAACAAATGCTCAATCAAGAAAGTATGTCCATCAACTTCGTAGTGAATATGATGCGGTAATTGTTGGAGCAAATACCATTCTAAAAGATGATCCAGAGTTGACGGTACGAAGTGTGAAAGGTAGAAATCCATTACGTGTAATCATCGATGGCAAATTACTAATTGATTTAAATAAGAAAATATTCAACACAAAAGCACCGACAATTGTTTACACTTCAAAAAAATACCTAAAGTATGACCAAAAGAAGATAAAAGAATTTGCAAAGAAAGGTATTGTTGTAGTGCAAATGGATAGTAACAAAGGAAGCATTAAAATCAAAGATGTATTAAACGATCTCGGTAAGCGTCAGATCACGTCTGTTTTGGTTGAAGGCGGGCAAAAGCTGTTCTCTGAATTTCTAAATTCCGGCGCAGTTAATAAAGTGTATCTTTTTACCGCACCCCAAAAAAATATGACTGGGTTAAAAACCTTTGAGAATATTTCCCGTCCAATAACTTTGGTAAAGTTTTCCCGGAAAAGATTCGGTACAGACAATCTTGAAGAATTTTATATCCCTAAAAATGGGAAATTATTACGATGAAATATTTTATAACTCTACTGATCGTTTGTGCGATACAATTTATGCCTGCTAAATCCAAAAAAGATTTCAATAAACTCAAATCTTCAATTGATTCAGTGATAGCGACTCAAAAAGGTTATTTTGCTGTTTCACTGAAAGACCTATCGACCGGGTTTCGTCTTGACATTAATGAGCATGAAAAGTTTCATGCCGCAAGCACTATGAAAACACCGGTGATGATAGAAGTATTTAGACAAGCAGATCAGTCTATATTTTCTTTAGATGATTCTATTAAAGTCATTAATTCATTTAAAAGTATCATTGATAGCAGTGAGTATGCATTAAGTTTAACTGATGATAGTGAGGATGGACTGTACAATCGAATTGGCAAGTACGAAACAATTCGTAATCTTATTTTTAAAATGATCACTGTAAGCAGTAATCTTTCAACCAATATTTTGATAGGTAAAGTTGGACCTGAAAATGTAATGAAAACACTTTCGACGATGGGATTGAACGATATTCAAGTTCTTCGCGGAGTAGAAGACGGCAAAGCTTTTGAAGCAGGAAGAAATAACACGACCACATCATTTGACCTATCTGTTGTCTTTGAAAATATCGCTCTAAATAAATGTGTGTCAAAACAAGCTAGCGAGGAAATGTTGCACATACTATTATCACAGAAATTCAATGATATGATTCCTGCAAGGCTTCCATCTACAGTGAAAGTTGCTCATAAAACAGGATCAATCACTAATGTTCAGCATGATTCTGGTATAATTTTTCTTCTCGATGGAAGGTCGTATGTACTTGTTTTGCTCTCAAAAAATCTTTCAACAAATAAAGAAGGGATTGATGCAATTGCTTCAATTTCTAAAATAATTTATGATTTTATGGTGGAATAATTAATGTTCACAGGTATTGTAGAAGAAGTGGGATTGATTCACTCTCAAAAAAAAATGGGAGATGGTATAGAATTTATCATACATGCTAAAAAAGTATTAAAATCATTACATATTGATAATAGTATCTGCATCAACGGAGTTTGTTTAACTGTTGTTCATAGGAATAAAAATGGTTTTACTGTCCAAGCAGTCAAAGAAACTTTGAGTAAGACAAATCTTGGACTTTTGAAAATAGGCAGTATGGTTAATCTAGAACGTTCTGTTCGTTTGAACGATAGGCTTGGTGGACATCTTGTTCAAGGTCATGTCGATATCACAGGAACCGTTTTAAAAGTTGAGACAGTAAAAGCCAGCTGGATGTATACGGTATCATTTCAAAAAAAACATCGAAAGAACTTAATTTCGGTTGGATCCATTACTGTGGATGGAACCAGTCTCACAGTAGCACGGTTAAATCGTCAGCAATTCACGGTTGCAATTATACCATACACCTTTGAACACACAATCTTCAATCAATATAAACGTGGCAGTATAGTGAATTTGGAATTTGATATTATTGGTAAATACATAGAGAGTATTATAGAATATAAATAATGAAAAAATTATCACAATTATTTGTTCGAATTATTTTCTCCAAAACTTTGCGCCCACTGTTTTGGTTTATTGGTATCAGTATTGTTATTATTTTTATTGTTGACACTTTGATAATGCCATACTATGTTAACAAGGGAGGTACTCTTGTTGTACCAAATGTGGTTGGAATGAAAGAGGAAAATGCTAAAAAAATCCTTGATTCTTTGCACTTTGAACCACGACGAGGAGAGATACGACAAGATAATACCTATCCTACAGGATACGTCATTCTGCAAAATCCTGCATCTGAACAAACCGTAAAAAATGGACGAAGAGTTTACCTAACAATTTCCGGGGGTGAACAAGATGCAATTGTGCCTTCCCTGCGTGGCCGCTCAATACGGGATGCTAAATTTGCTTTAGACAGATCCGGTTTGCGTCAAGGTGCAATACAATATCAAGTTTCAACTGAATTACCTGAAGGAACAATTATTACACAGGATATTTCAGCGGGGAATAAAATAAAACATAAT
>JANXZD010000456.1 GCA_025355705.1 Bacteroidota bacterium
AATACCAAATGGATCTTTATTGCGGTACGTTCGCTCATCAGCGAGGAGAGTAATAGAAATAACAACGACAATACAAACATTAACCCGCCTACAATGAAGACATCCAGTATTATTGCTTTGCTGATCAAGCCGCTTACATCTGATTCCGATTGCAGTGCACCGCCGACAAGGAACAGCTCATAGCATCGCAGCAGTAAGAACATACATACGGCTGCTATGCTTACAAGGACAAAAGGACGTGCAGTATATAACAGCCGATTTGTGATCTTTTCTATCATTGTTATTTTCGATTAATTATTTTTTGAATCCAACACGCGTCATTGCACCCCATGTTTTAACTCCGCGCCAATAATCCCAAAACGCTTTGATCCGCCACCACACTGTGATCTGGCGATAACCAAAATTTTCCACAACACCCAACACCAATAATTTAAGGAGGTCACGTGTTCGAGGGTAACGGTGGAATGATATTTCTTCAAGCATCACTGCGCTGACCGAGAACATCACACCGTAAATCACAGATACGACAAAGAATAATGTGAAGATCTCGATATTGACCATTCCCAAATAAAATCCGATACCCACGGCAAAATAACCGATCGCTTCGATCACCGGACCGAATAGTTCAATCAATGCAAAATACGGAACACTCACTAATCCGAGAACACCGTATCGTTTATTGAATAACATTTTTCTGTGGATCAACAACGTATCCAACAATCCTCGATGCCATCGATTTCGCTGGCGCCCAAGAATCTTCAATGTTTCAGGAGCTTCTGTCCAACAAACGGGATCTGGCACAAATTCCACACGATAAGGAATGTTGTTCTCCCTGCAGTAGCGATGCATCCGTACAACCAATTCCATATCCTCACCCACAGTATCATGTTTGTATCCACCGCATTTCAAAACGATATCCCTTTTGAAAAGTCCAAACGCACCAGAAATGATCAGCAATCCGTTGATTGCTCCCCAGCCCATTCTTCCGGAAAGATATGCGCGGTAATATTCGATGACCTGAAAAGAGGGAATTAATTTTCGAGAGAGCCGTACATCGGTCACTCTTCCACGATCGATCGTACATCCGTTTGCAATACGAACAATTCCCCCAACGGCAATAACACTCTCATCATCCAAAAATGGTTTTACAACTTTCAACAGCGCGTCATCTTCCAAAATAGAATCCGCATCAATTGCGCAGACCAACGGATATCGAGAGACATTGATCCCGACATTCAACGCGTCAGCCTTCCCGCCGTTCTGCTTATCAACAACGATCAGATTCCTGAACTGCGATTTTTGAGAGACATAGATGCCACGCACCGGTTTTGTCAGAATTGTTTGGACATAGACCCTTTCTGTTTTGACAAGATCGAATTCTTTGATCACGACATCAAGAGTATTGTCCTTGCTGCCGTCATTGATAAAGATAACTTCCGCCGTTGGATAATTCAATTTCATCAGTGAATTGACACTTTCAATACACGTTGCGGATTCGTTGTATGCCGGAGCGAGAATGGAAACTGCAGGAGTCAATTCGGATTGCATGATCACGCGATAATCGCAGAACATATGGCGGCGAAGATAGTTGATGATCGCACCGAACGAAATGGTGTACATGGAAAAGTAGAACACATTCACGAAGATAAAAAAACCAATAATAAATGACGCATAGGTGTTCAACACAACATTGACAAATTCAGAAAGAAATTCCATTACTGTTCTCCCTGAATATGAGATGCTTCTACCCGAACTCCTGCTTCATGTAAAAATTGTAACGCTACCATTCTCACATTTTCATCATTTAGATTTACAGCATACTGCAGACTTTTTATTCCCAATTCGCCGGAGCGAGACAGAGCTTCACCCGCTGCGAGTTTTACATTCATCGTATCTTTCACAAGCATCGAATGAAGTTCTGAAGCCAGTAAGGGTGAAGAAAGACTTCCTGCAGCTTTCGATGCATCGATGCGAAGCTGTTCATCGGATGAATGAAGGAATTTTTGAATGATCGGAATGCTTCTGGCATCACCGATCTTTCCAAGCGCAATCAAACTTTTGTGTTTCACTTCAGGAACGGTGTAATCAATGTACTCGAGTAATGTTGGAACGGCTTTAACATCTCCTAGCATTCCCAATATTTCTACACAGAATCCCTGGATCTTCACATACGGGGAGCGCATCGCTTGAACAAGATGCGACACGGCATGTTCGCCAAAACCAAAAATAGATTTCGACAACCGCACCTGCATCCAAGGTGACATATCTTTCAGCCGCATCAATATTGGAGAAAGTGCGTTAACTCCCCCGATATCCAGCATTGCCTGTGCGGCTTCGATCCGTACATCATCATTGTCGTCATCCAAACAGCGCTCGAGATGAGGCAGAGCAGATTCATTCAGCATCAATCCGGCATTCTTACATCCTTTGGCACGCTCCCACCATCGTGAGTCTTGCATTGCTTTTGTTGCCTCAGGGATAAAATCAAAATAGTCAAACGCCAGCGTTAAGCGAAAGCGCGTCTCACCGATCACTTCTGATGTTAACATTAACATTACGCGTTTTAACGAACGACGTCGTGCATTATTGCGGGAATTGTTTTTAATATCCAGTTCAGAACGTACGGTACGAAGCAATACCTCAAGCCGTTTTGAAAAACTCTCTGCATGGCCTGTTGCATCTTTATCCTGTAATTCGGTAAAAAGATATTTATTCAATGCTGCGTGAGTGGCAATGTCGCGGTCGTTCCTTTTGGTCTCAATTGTTCCGGAACGAACCTTTGAAACGATCAAACCGATCGATCCGAACGCTATGAGAAAGAGTGCGAAAAATGTTGTGACAAGTACGAATAGAAAAAAAATAACCGTATTCCTTCTTATTTTCGTTGGTAATGATGCTTCTCAACTTCTGTTCGGTTGTATGATTGACCCAGTACTTCTTTCATCAACGGAAGATAGAATTTCCAAAAAAACCTTGTCTGATCGGACACAAAATAGAATGAGAATAATTTGCCGAGTAAATATTCCACATTCCAATATCGTGTCAGAAGCATTTCTACATTATTATCGGCAAAATCTCCCGCAAAATACAGATTTCTTGCGGTCGAATCAGACATAACAACAGCAGGAAAAATGAGCGAAAGTCCTGCAGATAATACTTTTTCTTTGCCGGAACGTGTGCACTGCATTTCAAACTGTGCAATAACTTTTGCTGAAGAATCAACGGTAAGATATTCAAAAAAATAAAAATATGGAACTTTATCTTCAGTCTTTTTCAAGAGATCATGATCACTGTTCCGTAAAACAACTGGAGATAACAAAAGGTCCGATGATTCCAGCACGATCAATCCCGGTTTGGAATCGCCGATCGCTCGTTCAACGGTGATAATAATTCCTCTCCCGGAATAGCTCCATGGTTCACCGCTGGATTGCCGATAATTTTCTTTCATCCATCGCGGTGCCGTTTTCAGATCATCATAATATTTCCCCAGTGCACCGGCATATCGAACACCGAATATTGAACCGATCCGCTGTTGAGTGATGGTATCGCGCGATTGCGGATCTTGCAATGTATTAAATTCTGCAATCGACATTCCTCCGGATCTCTTGAATGCTTCAATACTGTCCAATTCCACACTTGTCAATCCGCCGTATTTAAGTTGGATCGGCAAATATTTATCCGAAAGCATTTTTTCAAATTTTTCATATCCCAAAGGATATGTGTACACACCGTATGTGTCGGTAATATACAGAAGATTCGCATTCGAGAGCCGTAATTGTGACGGGTCGCTATAGGAACTATCCTGCGGGAAAAAACCGTAAAAATCTTCTGTATCGTTATAAAAATTTTGAGAATCGGGTTTGGTGTATTTCCAATGATGCATTAACCAAAAAAAAGATCGGTGTTCCCTAAAATCTGCACCGGTCGTTTTATCTATGACAACAATAGAGATCGGGCGAGTAGGAACGAAATACCAAACGATGAACGGAACGACAAACACAAGCATCAACAATAATGCAATCGCGATCAATATCTTGTGGGTATAGGTGAACCGCTTTTTTGAGCGTGCCATAAAACTGCAGGTTAGGACTTGCTGCGGGCGAGAACTGTTTTAATCCTCACGATCAGTTCTTGAGGACTGAATGGTTTCTTGATGTAATCTTCAACGCCAAGTGAAAAACCCTCGATGATCTCTTTTTCAAGTGTGCGGGATGTGAGCATGATAACGGGAATTGTCTTTGTTTCAGGATTTTTTTTCAGCTCCATCACCAATTCTTTCCCTCCCATAATAGGCATCATAATATCGGTTACGACAAGATTAACGATATTTTTTTTTAGGAACTCCAACGCTTCTACCCCATTGTGCGCGTTATAAACCTGAAAACCGGAATTCTTCAGTTTAAAAGTAACAAGTTGCTCTATATTAGGGTCGTCCTCAACGACAAGAATTTTTTCTGCCATACGTGAACATTAAATTTGTGATTTTCATTAGTTGCCTAACTTTTGTATATTTATTCCACGTATGGCAGAAAAAATTCTTGTCGTTGAGGACGACCCTAATATAGAGCAACTTGTTACTTTTAAACTGAAGAATTCCGGTTTTCAGG
>JANXZD010000465.1 GCA_025355705.1 Bacteroidota bacterium
ATAATTTCCGAGGGAATAATCAATTCGCTTCTAAAATACTTGAGATGCCTTCTGGTAAACTTTCGTCTCGTCGTTATTTCTATTTCATACCATCTTCTGGATCACCGCAAAAGTTAGTTCATAGCATCGAACAGTATGATCTTGACCATTTACCGGGACAAAAGACGATATACAATCAGTGGAAAACATTGCACGAAGGATTAGGAAAACTTCTTTCAGGATCAAAGAATATCTGTATGGAGTATTCTCCGAATAATGACATTCCATATTTATCCAAAGTTGATGCTGGTACGCTTGAATTTATCCGAACGTTCGGTGTAAATATCGGTTCTTCGGGAGATATTGTTCAATATTTTGAGGCGCGATGGAACGAAGAACAGTATAATGATGCACAGGATGCCGCAAATATATTATTAAGAACGATCGATAAAGCATTCAAATTTATTGGTGAGAACTTAAGAAATAAAAAGAAAGTTACGGAATATGATGTTCAACAATTGATTATGGATGAATTTGAAAAGCATAATCTCACAACGTATGCACCTGCTAATTGTTCAGTAAACGGAAATGGTGCAAATCCTCATTATGATCCCAGCGCAGAACAATCTTCTGAGATTAAAAAGGGAGATTATGTTCTTATTGATTGGTGGGCGAAAAAGAAAAAACCAGGTGCAGTCTATGCAGATTTTACATGGGTTGGTTATGCAGGAAAGGATATTCCAGAAAAATATCAAGAAGTATTTGATATTGTGAAAGGATCTCGGGATGCAGCTGTTGATTATCTTAAAAAAGAATTCGCTGTTGGTCGAAAAGTGCGAGGATGTGATGTTGATGATGTAACTCGGAAATTCATTGAAGATCGAGGTTATGGTAAATACTTTGTCCATCGTACGGGACATAACATTGGGGAAGAGGTGCATGGTAATGGAGCGCATATCGATAATTTTGAAACGATGGATGTTCGAGAGATCATTCCGGAAACATGCTTTTCCATTGAACCCGGAATTTATTTGCCGGGAGAATTTGGGATACGATTAGAGATTGATGTTTATATCTCTAAAGACAAAGAAGTGATTTTACTTGGAGACAGATATCAAAAAGAGATTGTGACGATCAAATGTTAGTTTGAAAAATATTATGCAAAATATTTTGTTTGAAAACATCTTATCTATATACAAAACACCGCAGAAGTAAATACTTGAGCAGGGTCTCCTTTTTTATCTAAAGCTTTCTTCTATTTTCTAGTCTTCAATACTCTAGTCCAATAGACGATCTGTTTCTTGACTTCGTTTGGCGCTGTACTTCCCGAAGATTTTTTATGTTCAATAGATTTATGCGGATCCAGCATCTCAAATACATCCTCTGAGAATTTGTGTGAGAATTTATGTAGTTCTTTTAATGAAAGTTTAGACAGTGACGTTTGATGCTCAATGCAATATCCGACAATTTTTCCTGTGATAGAGTGTGCTTCTCTGAATGGAACGCCTTGTTGTACAAGATAATCTGCAATTTCTGTCGCAGTCAGGAAATCGTTCTTTAATTCTTCTTCAAATCGCAGCTTATCAAATTTTGTATGAATGAACACATGTGTCATAATATAAACACATTCACGTGTCGTATTCACCGCATCGAATAGTGGCAGTTTATCTTCCTGCATATCGCGATTATAAGCAAGGGGAAGTCCCTTCATTAACGTAAGAATGTTCATTAAATCGCCATATACTCGTCCGACTTTACCTCGAGTTAATTCAGCCATATCGGGATTCTTCTTTTGCGGCATAATGCTGCTTCCGGTTGTATATGCATCATCAATTTTTGCAAAATTAAATTCCTGCGATGTCCACAAGACGAGTTCTTCAGACATTCTGCTTAAGTGCATCATAATACCGCTGCAGACAGAAACAAATTCAATGATATAATCGCGGTCGGAAACTGCATCGATGCTATTTTCAAGAACACTGTCGAATCCCAATTTCTTTGCAACACTTAATCTATCGATCGGAAATGATGTTCCAGCCAGTGCGGCAGCACCAAGGGGAAGGCGGTTTACACGTTTATAACAATCACTAAGGCGTTCATAATCACGTTCTAACATTGAAACATACGCAAGGATGTGATGTGAAAGGAAGATTGGTTGTGCGCGCTGTAAATGAGTATACCCCGGCATTATTGTTCCGAAATATTTTTCTGATTTATACAGGAGAACGCGCTGAAATTGCGCGATAAGTTTCTTTATTTCAGTAATGGCTGAACGGAGATATAGACGTTCATCGAGGGCAACTTGATCATTTCGGCTTCTTCCGGTGTGCAGTTTGCCCCCCATCGAGCCAACCTTTTGGATGAGTCGTTGTTCGATTGCCATATGGATATCTTCTTTATCCCATGAAAGATCGAGTTCACCTGATTCAATTTCTAAAAGAATGTCCTTTAACGCTTTTCTAACTCGCCGCATTTCTTCGGAGCTGACAATTTTACACGCAGCAAGCATCTCAACGTGGGCAATGCTTCCTTGGATATCTTCTTGATATAATGTTTTATCATGATCGATTGAAGAGGAGAATCTAAGCGCTGATTCTGATAATGCTGTTTTGAATCTGCCGCCCCATAATGATTTTGATTGTGACATAATTTGCTCCAATTGGACTTCTACCCTTGCTCAGGACTAGAATCTTAAAATTGCCGTAGTCAAATATAAAAAAAAACCCGACTGTATTAGTCAGGGATAATCAAATTTGACAAAATATAGCTGACTGTCACCTCTAAAGTGACAGTCAACTATTAAATTACTCTCTCACAACCCACACTTTCACTTTTGCAGAAACTTTTGAGTGCAGTTTAACCGGCACTTCAAAGATTCCAAGAGTTTTAATAGGTTCTTCGAGTTCGATAATACGCTTATCGATCGAATAACCTTTTTCTGTGAGTGATTCAGAGATCATTTGCGATGTAACTGCGCCGAAGAGTTTATCATCTTCACCGACTTTCATCGTAATCGTCAATGAAACACTGCCGAGTTGGGCTGCAAGTTTTTCGGAATCTTGAACGACTTTTTCTTCTTTACGAGCGAGTTGTATCTTTTCTTGCTCAAGCGCTTTCAAGTTTCCATCGGTTGCGCGAAATGCAATACTTCTTGGGATCAAGAAATTTCGTGCGAAACCATTTTTCACTTCAACAACATCACCGATGTTGCCTAATTGACTGTAATTTTGACGTAAAATAACTTTCATATTCTCAGACCTCTTTCAATTACTTAATGGCTTCAGATGTGAACGGAAGCAACGCGATATGTCGTGCACGTTTAATTGCCTGCACGAGTTGACGTTGATATTTTGCACTTGTTCCGGTGATACGCTTTGGAATGATCTTACCTTGTTCATTGATGAACTTACGAAGCAATTTTTCATCTTTATAATCAATATAGATCGTTCCGGCCGCAGTAAATCGGCAGGCACGTTTTTTCTTTTGCTGATTATCTTTCTTGGTATCTCTGCGATTTCCATCTCGTCCGCCTTTGCCGTCTCTGCTGTTATATCCGCCGCCATCGCGTCGGCTACCACCGCTGTTACCAAATGATGATTCTCGTTGTTTCATTAGACTGTCGCTCCTTTACTGGGTTCTTCAGCTGTGACAACAACGTCGCTGATAGGGGTTTTCTGACCGACTTCTTTTGCTTTCAATGCTTTCTTATTCAATTCAATTGTCATAAAACGAATGACATTTTCATTCAAGAGATATTGTCGTTCTAACTTTGCAACGATATCACCTGGTGCTTTGAATTCATAAAGAACATAGAAACCATTGTTCTTTTTTTTGATCGCATAAGCGAGTCGTCGACGTCCCCATTTTTCCAGGGCGCGCATTTCACCACCATTTTTCAGGATGAAATCTTTGATCTTTTCGATCTCGGTTTCAACCTGAGCATCTTCAAGAGTGGCATTAATGATAATGACCGACTCATAGATCCTTGTTTGATATTGCATTAAAAAATCCTCCTATGGACTTTGACCCCATCTCAGTAAATTTGGATGGAGTAGGTTATGTTTTCAGTTTTTTAAAAAACTCATTCTGCATTTGCGGAAGTGAAAAAATTTCTATTATATAAATTCATTGTCTTTTGAATTCCCGCCTCAACCCAGCTGGTGCACGCATTGTGTGTGTATGCAAGAAGTTGAGAAAGGAGTTTCTCTTCTTCTGTATCGAATCGTGAAAGAACATATTCAACCATGGATCCGGTCGAATGTTCACTCGGCAATGTCTTTCCACCTACACCGATTCGTAATCGAGGAACCAGATCATTTTCCAAGTGATATATGATTGATGATAGTCCGTTATGACCACCATCGCTTCCTTTTGGTCGTAATCGTAATGTGCCGAATGGTATTTGGAAATCATCATATAAAATAAGAAGGTCAGCAATCGGGATTTCATATTTTTGATGAATCTCACGAACCGCCGTGCCGCTGTTATTCATATATGTCTGTGGCATAACAAGTAAGAGAGAATCTTCCGCCAAAGAAGTTTGATAACATTCATACAATGAATTACCTTCAAAGTGTTTTGCTCTGAATTTGTCAATCAAAAATTCTATGGCAAGAAAACCAATGTTATGTCGTGTAAATTTATAACGATTTCCAGGGTTTCCTAATCCAACGATACATTTCACGGAGCAACTCCGCTGTCAAAGAACAATTTTTAAAATTATTTTTTTGCTGGGGCAGTTTCACCCTCAACAGGTTTTTTGCCTTTTGCTATAACTTCAGGTTCAGCTGCAGTTGCTGCTATCGCTGCTGCTTCCGGTGTTACTCCAGGAACTGCAACTACTTCTTCTTTCACAACTGTCGGTGGAACAACAGCAACTACCGCACTTCCGGGGTTATCAAGGACACGAACATTCTCAATCTTAATATCGCGAACGTGAATGGAATCATTCATTCCGAGGTCAGAAACTTCCAGTACAATCTGTTCAGGAATGTATTTCGGTAAACACGAAACACGCACTTTGTGCATGATGTGTTGAACTGTTCCGCCATCTTTCACACCTTTAGGGCTGCCATTCAAAACAACTGGAACCTGAACAGTCAACTCTTCGTTTTCCTTTACTCCTTGAAGATCAAAATGAACCGGACGATCAGTGATAGGGTCGAACTGTACATCGCGAAGAATGCAGGTCTTACTATCGCCGTTATCCAATTTTAAATTGATAAGATGCGTATTGGTAGTGTAGATCAATGGCTTCATTGCAAGCGGTGTTGCAGTGATATTGATATTTGTTTCACCGTGAGCATAATACACCCCGGGAATTTTATCTGTGGAACGAAGACGGTTCATTCTTTTACCGGTTTCATTTCGCACAACTGCGTTCAATACTACTTCTGACATTGTTATTACTCCTCACTGAGAACAAAATAAATATATTAATTATCTAAACTTTTATCTTTATCAACATCAAACAATGAACTGATCGATTTATTATGAAAACAACGTTCAATCGCTGATGAGAAGACCGTTGAAACAGACATTACTTCAATTTTTGGCGATTCGACTTTCAATGGAATCGTATCGCATACGATAATCTTTTCCACATCACTGGCATTGATCCGTTCCAATGCTTTTCCTGAAAGCAGAGGATGCGTGCACGCTCCATACACAGATTTTGCTCCGGCTTTTTTCAACGCAGAAACTGCATTCGTAAATGTACCAGCAGTATCGATCAAATCATCAACAATAAGAACATTCCTTCCTGCTACATCTCCAACAATATTCATTACCTCTACAACATTTGGAGCAGGACGACGTTTATCGATCAAAACAAGTTCAGCATCTAACCGTTTTGCATAGGCACGAGCCATTTTAATACCGCCAACGTCCGGTGATACAACCGTTAGATCCGGAATTTTTTGTCTTCTTAAATGATCTACAAACACAACAGACGAATATAAATGATCGACTGGGATATCAAAGAATCCCTGGATCTGCGGTGCATGAAGATCCATGCAGATTACACGATCGGCACCAGCAGTTGTGATCAAATTTGCAATCAGTTTTGATGTTATTGCAACACGCGGTTGATCTTTTCTATCCTGCCGGGCATAACCAAAATACGGTATAACAACATTTATTTTTCTCGCCGAAGCACGCTTTGCTGCGTCAACGGTGATCAATAGTTCCATCAGATTATCTGTTGGTGGAACCGTTGTCTGAATGATAAAAATATCAGCTCCACGAACATTATCAATGAACTTTACCCAAATTTCACCATCACTGAAATTTTGAATCTCTAATTTTCCCAGCGGTTCACCTAGATCGTGTGCAATTTTTTCAGCCAATGGCCGATTTGCACGTCCAGAAAATAATTTCAGTTGCGGCATAAATTTATCAACTCTAACGAATGGTTAAAGTAACATTTAGTTTACAAAAATATCAAAATTTCAGCATATAGTCAATGTTTATTCAATATAAACTTGGGTAATTGTATATTTGACAAACCGCTCAACATTGTTTATATTAAAACAGTTAATTCATTAAGGAAAAGAGTATGAAAACTTCTAAACAAAAAACAACAGCAGAGAAGATTGTTACATTAAAAGGTCTCTCTAAAAATTATTCTAAGGAAGATGAAGCAAGAGAACTTCTTGAGTCTATTCGTTGGGCG
>JANXZD010000476.1 GCA_025355705.1 Bacteroidota bacterium
CCATTGGATAAAGTAACAACTTCAATGACGATCAATGCACCTGCAGCAATGATCCTAGCATTCTACATTGCTGTAGCGGAGAAACAAGGATTGAAGTCGAATGTACTTCGCGGAACAATTCAGAATGACATTCTCAAAGAATACATCGCTCAAAAGGAATGGATTTATCCACCGAAACCTTCAATGCGAATCATAACGGATATGTTTCAATATTGTGCTAAAGAACTTCCGCAATTCAATCCTATCTCTGTGTCTGGCTATCATATACGTGAGGCTGGCTCAACTGCTGTCCAAGAGCTTGCATTCACACTTGCGGATGGTTTTGCATATATCGAACATGGAATTGCTGCAGGATTGGATGTTGATGAATTTGCTCCACGCATATCGTATTTTTTTAATTCACATTTAGATTTCTTTGAAGAGATTGCAAAGTTTAGAGCTGCACGTCGAATCTATGCAAAGCGAATGAAGTATAAATACGGTGCGAAGAGTCCAAAATCGTGGATACTCCGTTTTCATACTCAAACAGCCGGTTGTACACTGACTGCTCAACAGCCTGAAAATAACATCGTCAGAACTGCAATTCAAGCACTTGCAGGTGTGTTAGGAGGAACACAGTCTCTTCACACCAATTCTATGGATGAAACACTTGCTCTCCCTTCGGACAAAGCAGTGAAAATTGCCCTTCGTACTCAGCAGATCATTGCAGATGAAACAGGCGTAGCAAACACTATCGATCCATTGGGAGGAAGTTACTTTGTCGAAGCACTAACAACGAAGATGGAAGAAGCTGCAGAACAATATTTTGAAAAAATTGAAATGCTTGGCGGAGTGATTCCTGCTATTGAACAAGGATTCTTTCAACGTGAAATTGCAGAAGCAGCGTACCGATATCAGAGAGAATTGGATCAAAAAGATAAAATCATTGTTGGTGTGAATCAATATGTTGAAGAAGGAGAGAAAGTTGATATTCCACTCCTTTCGATTTCTCCTGATGTAGAAATTCTTCAAAAGAAAAGACTTGCCGCTCTTCATCAAAGCAGAAATCAAGAAGCAGTTGAGAAATCGATTGCTGAATTGAAACAGTCTGCAGCAGATGGTTCCAATTTAATGCCACATCTGTTGAATGCAACAAGAAATTATGTGACCTTGGGCGAAATGTGTAATTCGTTGGTTGAGCATTTTGGTCTTTATGAAGAACAGGCAGTGTTTTGATTATTTGTATTGGTGAGTTCATTAAAAGGAGAATAAAAATGAATCCTGAATCAAGAATTAAATTAATTCGCTCTTTGGAAGAAATAAAAATATTTGAAGAAAATTTTAGTGGAAAAGTTAGCCCTAAAACAAGATTATTCAATAGATTCTTTTTAATTATTTTTTATTTTGCAATAGTAGTTTTTGCTTATGGTTATGATGACTTTAAGCAAAAGATATTAATGGTGATTACCATGGCAATTCCTATAATAGCATATTCAATTTGGTTAGTATCAAAAAACAAATCAGATGAACGGTTTAAACTAATCGCTAATGCGATATTGGAACTTGGTAGCATTGCTCAAGAGAATCCTATACAAGAACCAGTGTCACAAAAAATTGAAATAAAAGTTTCAAAACCTATAAAACAAACAACTAAACGAAAAAAGAAATAATGTCTGCAAGCATTCGACTTTTACGTCCGTTACAATGGCTAAAAAATGGATTCGTATTCACGCCATTGATTTTTTCAAAACACCTTTTTGAAAAAGAGTATAACATTAAAGCTGCGTTGGCTTTCGTTGCATTTTGTTTGGCTTCAAGTCTTATTTATATCATCAATGATATCATTGATAGAGAAGCTGATAAACTACATCCTGAAAAGAAGAAACGACCAATTGCGTCAGGTGAAATTTCTATAGGGTTTGCAATTTCTATTGCAACAATTTTAGGTGCAACCAGTCTGACTATTGCTCAACTTCTTCCAATTCAATTTCTTTATACTATTCTCGTTTATATTGCGATTCAGTTTGCCTACACATTTTCATTCAAACATATCGTTATACTTGACCTCTTTATCATTGCCACTGGATTTATGCTTCGGGTATTTGGCGGAGCGCTTGCAATTCAAGTAGTTATTTCACATTGGATAGTTATAACCACTTTATTTTTATCTCTTTTTCTTGCGGCATCAAAACGTCGTTCTGAACTAGTTATGATTCAAAAACTGCAAATTGATACAAAACGGCGAGTGTTACAAGAATACAGCATTCCATTCCTTGATTCACTATTGATTATCACTACTACAGGAATGGCAATCTCGTATTCGCTTTACACTATGGCAGAACGTACAATTTCTGTCTTTGGTTCAGAATATCTAATTTTCACTACAGTTTTTGTACTTTTTGGAATTTTTCGCTACTTGTTTTTGGTTATTGTAAAAGAAGAGGGAGAAAATCCTACAGCAATTATCACCAAGGATGTTCCTACAGCAATTAATCTTCTGCTTTGGATGATCACCTGTGTAACAATCATTTATTTTAGTTAAATGTATTTACAATAAGACCATTCACCATTTATACAAAATACACTATGATTTTTTCCCCCTCCTGGCTCACTCATTTCGAAAAATCAAATTTTGTAAGTTCCCCTCGTTATGCAGAATCAATGGCATATTTCAAGCAATTCGAAAAAAAAACTCCTTGTGCAAAAATGTTTTCCATTGGGATGTCACCACAAGGACGTTCGATTGAATGTGTCGTTGTTGCAACAGGAAAGGAATTTACTCCTGATAAAGCCAAGAAAAGTGGTAAAGCAATTGTTTTGATACAAAATGGAATTCACGCAGGTGAAATTGAAGGAAAAGATGCCAGTATGATTCTTTTGCGAGATATTCTGATTACAAAAGTGAAATTCCATTTATTAGAGCATTTAATTCTTTTGATTATTCCAATACTTAATGTTGATGGGCACGAACGGATCAGCCAATTTAATCGCCCTAACCAAAATGGACCACAAGAAATGGGGTGGAGGACCAATAGTTGGAACTTGAATTTGAATCGTGATTATATGAAAGCAGATACTCCAGAAATTCGTTCTTTTCTTTGTCTTTACAACAATTGGCTGCCGGATTTCTTTATTGACAACCACACAACAAACGGGGCGGATTATCAATATCACGTAACATATGCGCTAGAAAAATTTGGGAATATCGATTCAGGATTGTCGAAATGGGGGACTGAACGATTTATTCCATTCTTATTGAAGGATGTTGAGCAACAAGGGTTTTTAACCGCTCCATATATTGAAATGAAAGAGGAGACTCTTGAAGGTGGAATTATTGATCCAGTATCTTCTCCTCGTCTTTCAACAGGATATACTTCTGTTCAAAATCGACTAGGATTACTTGTCGAAACTCATTCATTAAAGCCATATGAAAATAGAGTGTTCTCAACGTTTGCAATGAATACTTCAACATTAGAATTTTTGAATAAGAATTTTC
>JANXZD010000515.1 GCA_025355705.1 Bacteroidota bacterium
GAAAAATGTTCCTGCAGAATTTAACAATGTTGCATATGCTCGTGGGATTCTTGGTGCTGCACGAGATAATGATCCGAACAGTGCAAACTCACAGTTCTTTATTTGTGTTGCTAATGCTTTTTCGTTGAATGCGCAATATACAGCGTATGGTAAAGTCATTTCAGGAATGAACATTGTTGATACGATCGTTGCCGCGCCGCGCGACGTAAATGATAATCCATTGAAAAAGATCGAAATGTTTGTAACAAAGATCGGAATGAATGATTCTGTTCCCGCGGTTCCTTCATTGATCCTTCCAGCACCGAATGCGAATCGGATATCATTGGATTCGAATTTGATTTGGTCGTCAGTGAGTGGAGCTGTCATGTACCACCTAGAGATCGCATCGGATTTAAATTTTTTCGCATTAGTTTTTTCAGCTGATATCGGAACATCATCGTATACACTAAAGAGTATTCAACTAGGATTAAAGAAATATTATTGGCGCGTCAATGCAAACAATGGCGGACATGTGAGTGGCTTTTCTCAAGTGAGAAGTTTCATTTCGGCAATTGCAATACCGATACTACAATTTCCCGAAAATGTAAGCACAAGCCAACCCGGAAACGTTTGGATCCGTTGGAGTCCGGCACTCGGTGCCATCTCGTATCATTTGCAGGTCTCAACAAACTCTATCTTCACGCAGGCAGGAATCGTCTTTGATCTGAAAGGAATTACCGATACTGTGAAGCAAATGTCGGGTCTGCAGCTTTCTAAAAAACATTATTGGCGTGTTTCAGCCGAAACACCTGAGTACGAGGGTGCATTTGGACTGCAGTGGACTTTTACAACCGGAACTTCAACAGGTGTGGGTGATCAACAAACAGTCCCTGAGCAATTCTCGCTTTCTCAGAATTATCCGAATCCATTCAATCCTACGACAGTCATCAATTATCAATTGCCGATCAACAATCACACAATGTTAAAAGTGTATGATTTATTGGGAACAGAGGTAGTGACCTTGGTGGACGAAATGAAAGCTGCGGGAAATTATGCCATTAAATTTGATGGAAAGAATTTATCGAGCGGAATCTATTTTTATCAATTACGGAGCGGCAATTTCGTTAAAACGAACAAAATGTTGTTGATGAGATGATCTCTCTTGTGTGTTGGTTTGTGCACGAGGGAAAGGGAGAAGCGATATATCCGTATCGCAGCGGGATGTAAAAACAAAAACGAAGTAATAAAAAAAACCGAGTTCATTACTCGGTTTTTTTATTATACGGATTCCCGATAGAAACATTTGGGAATGACAATATTGTTTTACGCTTGCATTGTCGGCAGCATTATTCTGATCGTTGTTCCTTTTCCCAATTCACTTTCAATTTCGATCTTTCCCTTGTGATCATCAACCACTTTTTTAACGATGGACATTCCAAGACCGGTCCCATGTTTTTTTCCGTATGTAACAAACGGTTCAAATATCTTTCGTTTCACTTCTTCAGGCATACCGGTTCCGGAATCGGTGAATTCGATCTTCACCATTCCACCGATATCTTCGGTTGAAACAATGAGCGTTCCTCCTTGCGGCATTGCATCGCGCGCGTTACTGGCAATATTATAGAACACGCGTACGATCTTATCCTGGTCTAATTTTACTTTTCCATTGAAGTTCAATTTCTTTTCTAATTTGACATTCGCTTTTGTCAGATCTTTTTCGATGAACATGAGAACACCTTCCATCGTTTCGCCGAATTCCACTTCTTCAATGTTCGTGGAGCTGACCCCTTTGCTGAAATCCAAAATTTCTTGCGTCATATTCACGAACCGATCGACCTGGTGGATCATTTCATCCGCAAGTTTTCCCGCTTCTTCATTGCCTGATTTTTTCTTCATCACCTGCGCATAGACACGAAGTGTTCCCATCGGATTCTTTATATCGTGAATGATGGTACTTGCCATTCTTCCTACTGCGGAAAGCCGTTCACTTTGTACCATTTCCTGCGCGAGCCGTGCATTTTCAATTGCAACGGAAGCGTGAATGGAAAGTGCGTTCAAGAATTCTTCATCCTGAGGTGTGAATGGTCCCCCTTTTTTATTCAACATCTGGAATACTCCGATGATCTTTCCATCGCGATTGCGCATCGGCATTGTCAGCATATTGTTCGTGCGGTAACCGGATCGTTTATCTACTTCAGGATTGAATCGCGGATCGTTATATGCATCGGGGATATTGACGATCTCGCCGGTCTTTGCAACATATCCGGCCAATCCTTTTCCCAACGGAAGTCGGATCTCAATCACTTCACTTCCGCGTAATGCTTTGGACCAGATCTCACCTTTAAGTTCATCCTGCAGATACAATGTTCCACGGTCTGCTGAAATCGATTTGATCGCCGTTTCAAGAATGATCTCCAAAAGTTTATCAAGATCGAGCGAAGAATTGATCGTCTTTGCCGCGTCGATCAGCATATTCAATTTACTAATATGTTGTTTGGAGATTTCAACAGTCCGGTCCAGTTCATTCACTATTGTCTGGTCTGCACTTCGAAGTCGTTTTGTAATGCTTCGAAGAATATTTAATTGAATGATATTGTTCGATTTCAACATATTATCGAAATCCTGCTTACCGATACTTGCGCAGGTTGTTGTATCAACGGCTGTTGTACGTGCGGACCGAACTTGATCATCAAGCAATTCCATCTCTCCAAAAAAATCACCTTTGGTCAAATAGGCGAGAACTGTTTCAGCTCCATATTTGGTGACTTTAGAAATTTTAATCCTGCCATCCATGATCATATACAATCGCTCGCCGCGAGTATTTTCTTGAAAGATGACTGTGTTAGCGGCAAATTTTTCCTCTTTGCACATCTTAATGATAGCATTCAAATTCATATCCGCCACATATTTGAATGCGTTATTGAACCGAAGATTTTCTACTGTAACAAGTGATTGTTCCATTGTCAATTTTTTAGAGAAAGTGAAGGATTCGTATAGGTGAAAATACACAACTGTGTAAAGAGAAGCAACAAAGATGGTTCATTCTTAGCTCTGTTTTTCGTATATTTACCAATAATTTTTACAAATAATACCATGCAGTAGAACAACAAACCGTTGTCCCTACTGGAAAGTTCGCCGATTCTTTTTTCGGTGAAATGAATTTTGAAAGGACCTCAATTGAGCGATACAAAGATTATTTTTTCAATGGTTGGTGTCGGTAAAGTTTATAAACCGAACAAACAAGTATTAAAAGACATTTACCTCTCATTTTATTATGGTGCAAAGATTGGTGTATTAGGATTAAACGGTTCTGGGAAATCGACATTGCTAAAGATTATAGCCGGTGTTGATAAGGATTATCTCGGAACGATCCAATCACAAAAGGGGATCACGTTCGGATACCTGTCTCAAGAACCTGAACTCGATTCATCAAAAACTGTGAAAGAAATTGTTGAAGAAGGTGCACAAGAAACCGTGAATCTTCTTAAAGAGTATGAAGCGATCAACGCGAAGTTTGCAGAACCGGATGCGGATTTTGACAAATTGTTGGAAAAACAGGGAGCATTGCAGGAAAAGATCGATCAAGTTGGTGCATGGGATCTGGATAGTAAATTGGAACAAGCAATGGATGCGCTTCGTTGTCCTTCCGGTGACACGTCAGTAAAAGTTCTTTCGGGCGGTGA
>JANXZD010000035.1 GCA_025355705.1 Bacteroidota bacterium
CTTTAGCAAGTTCTGTAGGAGCTGATTGAACATCGATCGCAAGAGCAGGACATACACGACTACACAAACCACACGCAACGCAACGTTCAACACCATTTTCTTCTACTAAGACAGGACGACCGCGAAATGATGATGCATGAACAACTTTTTCTTCAGGATATTGAATCGTGAATTTTGGTTTAAAAATCTGTTTACACGCCGCAAACATTCCTTTTAAGATTTCTACAACATATGTTCGCTGCAAAAATGTAAGATCTTTAACACGAACAGGTTCACTTTTTTCTAAATATTTTTCGTTGCTCATATTAATTGAACCAAGTATGTATGGGTTTGAGAATAAAGAATCCCGTAACGGCAATATTCAACAATGATAACGGAAGCATTACCTTCCAGCCAAGATTCATCAACTGATCATATCGGAAGCGAGGCATCGACCATCGAACGATAATAAAAAAGACAACGATGGCCGAGAACTTTATAAAGAATGAACCCACTTGAAGCAAACTTACAGTCAATGGAGAAAAATTCAAATATTCAATATATGGAATTTGATACCCACCAAGATAAAAGGTGGTAATCAGTGATGCTGCTGAGAACATAGCAAGATATTCCGAAAGCATGAACATTCCAAACTTCATTCCTGTGTACTCTGTATGATATCCTGCAACTAATTCCGGTTCTGCTTCAGGAAGATCGAATGGAAGACGATTGGTCTCAGCGAACAATGCAATGAAAAATATGATGAATCCAAGCGGCTGCACAAAAATATTCCAATTCGGGAAAAACCCAAAAAGATAATATCCGCTCTGAGCTTTCACGATGTCATCAAGTTGCAGTGTGTTGTTCAGCATCACAACAGCAACGATCGACAGACCAAGAGAAAGTTCATAACTGATCATTTGAGCTGAAGATCGAATTCCCCCAAGCAATGAATATTTATTATTCGATGCCCAACCGCTCAGTGTAATTCCATACACAGCCAGTGACGACAACGCAAGAATATACAATATTCCGATATTCACATCTGCGATCTGCAATTTGATATAATGTACAGTTCCATTGATCATGATCGGAAGGACATCACCGAATGGAATAACTGCAAATGTGGAAAATCCGATCGTTAACGAAATGAGCGGTCCTAATGAATGAACGAATCTGTTCGCAGCAGATGGAACGATATTCTCTTTGAAGAATAATTTTGGGATATCTGCGACCACTTGTAACAATCCGAATGGACCAATACGATTTGGTCCATGTCGATTTTGGATCCACGCACTAAGTTTTCGCTCCAGCATCACACCAAGAAAAGAGACCAATGGGAGCAACACAACTAAAATGAGAAAAAGAATTTTTACCAGCGATTCAACAAAAAATGAAATTTCCATAATCTTTTTTTGAATTAAACTGCAACAGTGGTTCGTTTCAATGGTGCGCCTTTTTTCCCAACTTTAAGATATGAAAGACCTTTAAAGCTGTCAACCTTCTGACAAATCTCATTGAAAACATCATCCGCATTATTGAATTTATATTTTGTACCCATCACACCGGCAATGCTCGCAACAATCTTCCATGAAGGACGTGAATCGCGGCGTGGTCCTTTTCCCCATTTATCATTATGCGCAGCGAATGTATCCCATCGACTCATTTCAAAATTATCTAAAGCGCGATCTTGTTCCAAGGTTGTTACAGCAGGTCTAATTCGTTGAACGCGGTGTTGAAAATTCGTCATCGTTCCATTCTTTTCAACGTACGTTGAAGCCGCAAGGACAACGTGAGCGTATTGCGTTGTCTTACTGTGATTTGTCGCATGAACAGCAAAGAATTCCAGATTCGACAGTGCTTCTTCAACACCAGGAAGCGACGCGATATCATCTTCAAGACAATACAATGCTTTTATTTTTCCAGCTTTAATGGCAGAAATTATTTGATCAAAACCCATTCCGTTTTCTTGTGGCGAAATTCCAACCGAGGCCGCACCGAATGCATTTGGAGTTTTATCTGCTCTGATCAACACAGTATCATCAACCCCATCATTATGACGACCAAAATCAATATTGCGTGTTCCGAGAACTTCTTTTGCAAATCTTGCGAAGAGATAGTTATCTTCGTTCGTTGCAAATCCGGAACCGAGAACAGCGATCTCATTCTTATTGAATGATTTCAATTCCGATGCAACTTTAGCTATTGCTTCATCCCAGCCAACTTCAACTAACTGACCTTCTTTTCTGATCTTTGGAGATTTGATCCGATTCTCAGCATTCACATTCTTCCAAGTTTCCAACCGACCGTGATCACACATCCAAGCACTGTTCACATCATCATTCGTTCGTGGGTTCAATCGAAGAATTTCGTTATT